>CAOJXI010000055.1 GCA_948465665.1 uncultured Clostridia bacterium
TCGCTTTCAGCCATCCAGCAAACCAACGGTTTGCGGATGATGGCGTACCTAAGACAGAAAAACAGGGAAATTAAGAAAAAGCTTTTCCCTGAACTCAAGTGAATTACGCAGAATAATCCCCATCCTGGTATAGCCTTCCATCTACAATTTTTACCATTCTCTGCGCATTTTGGGCAATTCCCAGGTCATGGGTAATCATAATGATCGTGTTTCCCATAGAATGGAGTTTTTTGAATAAATCCATAACTTCTTTCCCAGTATTTTGGTCTAAAGCGCCTGTTGGTTCATCTGCCAGCAGGATGGAGGGCTGTCCAACTAAAGCCCTGGCAATGGAAACCCTCTGCTGCTGTCCGCCTGACAGTTCATGCGGCTTATGGTAAATCCTTTCCCCCAGCCCTAATAACTCAATTGTTTCAATAGCGGCGAGTTCGGCAGCCCTTTGTTTCATCCCCCTTAGAAGTAAAGGCATAATGATGTTTTGCAGTACAGAGTAGGTCGGGATCAGATGGTACTTCTGGAAAATAAAACCAATCTCCTGATTTCGGATTTCGGTCAATTCCTTATTCTTGCAGGCATGGACTTCCTTCCCATGAAGCATATACTCTCCTGTGTCAAACCGATCCATGCAGCCAATGACGTTCATTAAGGTAGACTTTCCTGAACCGGACGGGCCTAAAATTGCCAGGAATTCCCCTTTCTCCACAGTCAAAGAAACATTGTGCAATACTTGCAGCAGTTCTGTTCCCATCTGGTAGGACTTGCAAATATTCTGCATATTGATAATTGTTTCTGCCATTGAGGAAAACCCCCTATCATAAAGATCATCCCAAAATTTGGATTTGTACAATTTTTTCTTCCCCATGATCCATCTCCTGTAAGATAACCTTGAGAAGATTGTCTTTTGCGATCCGGGTAAAGGAAAGCGTCAAATTCTGCCCTCCTGCTGTATATTCTACTGGCACAGAAGGCGGCACCAAATAAGAGGCTTCCTCGCCTGTCAGCTCCAGAGATATCCCCACTCCGCCGGGTAAATCCTCTTTTTCTGCTCCTCCCGTTTCTCCATGAGAAAAACCGGGTACCCCTTTGGAAAAATCAGGCTGGTTTTGTGTGCCTCCAAAACCGCCATCCATTTCCGGCATACCATCACGGGACATCCCCCCGCTCCCCTTGCGTGGATTTTCCATTCCCTGACGGTTTCTGTTGGATCCTTCCTGTATTCCTGTATTATCTTTGTACTCGGAAAACCCAGAATCTCCTTGCTTTAGACTTCCCAAAGCTAACGTAATTTCATTTCCTACAGCCGAAATCACCTTTCCATAAATTTCCCGCTGGTTCTCATTTATAAGCCCTCCCTCTTGCTGGGAACTTTCGTCCCCACCTAAAAAAGCTTTTGCATTTCCAACCATTCCATTGATTGTTTCCCCATAAGAATAACATCCCGAAAGCAGTACCAAGAAAGCGGCCAGCGCCATTCCAGCCCAAAATTTCATCTTTTTACACATAATACGCGCCTCCTTGTCATTCCTTCAAAGCCTCCACTGGCAGCAGGCGCGAAGCCTTAAACGCGGGATAAAATCCAAATACGGTTCCAGTAACAATGGCGAAGGAAAGGGCCAGCACAATGCCTTGGGCAGACGGTTCCACCCGCATCCCCACTGTAGAAGCCAGCGGCATACATGCGCTTGCCAGCATCACCCCAACAACTCCGCCGAAAACGCTTATCATAGCTGCTTCCATTAAAAATTCAGTAAGGATATCTTTTTGGGAGCTGCCGAGGGCCTTCAAAACCCCGATTTCCTTTGTCCTTTCTTTCACAGAAACAAAAAGGACGTTCATAATACCAATCCCGCCAATCAAAAAGACAATGGCAGCAACCGCATACAGCAGGATGGTAAGGGTATCAGAGGATTTGGATGCAGCTTCCATCTTACTTCCTGCATCCGTAATGGTAAAGGATGCGTTGGGATAGGACTGGCCCAAAACAACCTCAATATTATCTATTACTTCTGCAACCTCTTTGACATTTTCCGCTACAACCGTAATCTGTGGGGAAATATTTCCCGCTCCAAAAACATATTTCCGTGCTGTCTGATATGGAATGAAAATCGAAGTATCTGGGCTGATGCCGGAAGATACAGAGCCCATTTTTTCCAAAACCCCAATCACCGTATAGGAGCGTTCGTCGATATAAATAATACTGCCAAAGGCGGAATAGGCGCTTCCAAAGATATCCTCTGCTGCATCGCAGCCAAGAACAGCGGTTTTGCTTAATTCCTCATCGTCCTGGTCGCTGATAAAGTCACCTATTGACAGGGATAGATTGCTTACATCAGCATAAGAGGATTTCACCCCAGCGATTGTATAGGAAGCTTCCTCCTCTAAATCCCCTCCTGTCACGGTCGAGGAACCAGATGCAGAAATGGTCGCTGCAGTTAAGCCAGGGATAAATAATTCCAGTTCTTCCACATCGGTTTCAGAAAGTTCTATTCTTTCCGTATTTTCCATAGAAAAACCCCCGAAAAACATACCGCCTCCTCCAAAGCCGCCCATGTTCCTGCCAGGCATACCTCCCCCGCCGGAACCACCAAAACCGCCTCCTCCGGCCCCGCTGTTTCCTGAATATTTATAGGTAATGTCAATCGCCCCTGCATTTAGGTTTTTAAACTGGTCTGCTACATCCGCTTGGCCGCCCCGACCAATTGCGATAACAAGGACAATCGTCGCCGCGCCTGCAATAATCCCCACGGAAGTAAGCGCCATTTTAAATTTGTTCTGTGTTACGTTGAGCCATACCAGCCGGAAAATCTCTGTCAAGCGCATAAAATTCAGCTCCTTTGCCTTCTGTGAACACCTTATATGAAATCTTTATCAAACCATGTAATTTATAAATGCGCTCAGGCAGAACGGCGGATTGTGCTCTCAATCAATACAATATCGCCTTCAGAAAGTCCGCTGGTAATTTCCACGTTTGTCCCATCGGAAAATCCAGTTGCCACCTCAACCTGTTCAATGGTTCCGTCTTCCCGTTTAACCTTTACATACTGTTTTCCATCTTCAGTAGATATTGTCCGGTTGGATACATACAGCACATCCTGGATATCCTTTGTAATAAAGGTTACATCCGCGGTCATGCCCTCATACAGTTTGGTACAGTCCCCATCTACCAAAACGGAAACAGAATAGCTTACTGTTGAGGCACCGCTCCTTGCTGGACTGGTAGAGATGGAATCAACAACCCCTGTATATTTTTCCTCTGGATAAGCAGCAAAAAGGATATTACATTCTTTGCCGATACTTACATCTGCAATATCGTCTTGGGAAATAGATACTGTGATATATGCCTTTTCACTGTTAGAAACAATGGCAAGGGTCGTATTATCGGTAATTTCATCCCCTTCGTTTACCATTACGCTCATAACCAGCCCGGAACACCTGGCTTTTACTTCACAGTCATTCAGTGCGTCCTGCATTTCTGATATTTTATTCTGGAGGGTAGTTAATTCATCTTCTGCAGAAAGGACGCTGCTTTCTGCCTGAAGCAAGGCAAGTTGATAAGTTATCTCAGCGTTCTCTGCCCCAGAAAGGCTGTTGATTCTGTCGTTTTCCGCTGTGATAGAGTTTAGCTGCTGGTTTAAAAGCGCCTGCTGGTATTTAATCTCCGCGCTTTTTAGCTGGCTTTCAAGGCTTTCTATCTGGTCTTCCGCATCGTCATATTCCTGCTCAAACTTTTCTACCTGTGTATCCCAGTTGCGGTTTGCCTGTTCAAGCTGGCTTTCTAAACTGGAAAGCTGGGTTTTCAGATTTGCAAGCTGGGTGGAACTATCGTCTTTTGCGGATACATGGGCAATTGTATCAACATACTGCTGGTGAAGTTCATAATTATCCTGCCACTTTTGATAAATATTTTGAATGGATTCCCATTGGCTGTCTGAAAGCCCGTCAGGCTGGATACCTGCTTCCAGGGCAGCGGTTAACTGTTGAACGGTAAAGCCGTCTATATTGCCTGCTGCTTCTTGAAAGGAAGCTTTATACTGCCGGTAAGAATATTCGGCGTCTCCTTTTCCGTCTTCCAGTTCTGAAACAGATACGCCGTCATGGGGGACATATTTGCTGTTGCTGCATCCGCTGCATCCAGATGATGAAGTATTCTGCAAAGCCCGGATCTGGCTGTTTACATAAGAGATATCGCTTTCCAGCGAATCAATTTCATCCAAA
Source organism: uncultured Clostridia bacterium (assembly GCA_948465665.1). Taxonomy (GTDB): domain Bacteria; phylum Bacillota; class Clostridia; order Oscillospirales; family Ruminococcaceae; genus UBA1405. Next base: position 4,216 of record CAOJXI010000055.1, read on the forward strand.
ATATCATCCAGGCCATATTTTTCCCGCAGATCCTCCTCATCTTCTGCATCTAATAAATCCTGATAATATTTAATCTGTTCCTGTATTGTTTTGACACTGTCCTCCGCTGATAATACAGTTAAATTTTTATCGTCTATAGAAAGATCGTATTCCAATCCTGCTGCATCTGTCTTTGCAAGGGATTCTCTGCGTACTGATTTTGCATTGGTCTTGGTCAGGGTTTGTTGAAGAAGCTGCTCCTGATATTTTACATTTGCTGTCCGATAACTGTTTTGCAGCTCTGTCAATTCTTCCTGAATGTCAGAGGAATCTAATTTGATCAGGATATCCCCTTTTTCCACATACTGTCCAGCCTTTACCAACACTTCATCTACCGTTGTATTTACTGAAAAGGTGTGCATGAGGGTTTCCAGGGATGTGGTTCCGCTTTCGTTGACCCCTACGGTGATATCTCCGCGGGACACTTTTGATTCCTTATAAATGGTTTCCGGTTCTGATATGCTTTCAGCCTTCATGGAAACAGAAATTTGATATATCATTACACCTGCTGCCAAAACAGCCGCCAAGCCTAATGCAAGCTTTCCTTTTTTCCCGTTCCCCGGTTTTTTTAAGAGCGCTGCACCCTTTCCCATTTCTGCTGTGCTATTTGCCATCTGTGTATCATCCTTTCCTTGTTTTCCAATTGGAACAGGCTGCTTCGCTTCTGTCCTCCGTGTTATAAAATATCAGCCTTATGTGAAGCTTAAATGTTTATCTTGTGATAGTTTCCAAGCGCAAGCTGTAAATTTTATGTGAACCACCCCCTATTTCCCTATGGTTTTTCCTTGACAGCCTTTCAGATACACCTTACAATGTAGATAAGCTATCAATCAAAGGGAATACCCGTATATCAAAAGCGGATTTCCTGCAAATAAACAAGGCAGGTGTTGCACCCAATGAAGGAAAAGAAAAACCGATCTCAAAGATCTCTGCAAATTCAGCCGGAAGAAACCAAGGTTAAGGTAATCCGCCCATCCCCTATCCCCTTTTATGCAGCTGCAGCGTGCTGGGTAGCTTATGCGCTGCTTCTGCCCCTGTACCGTCTAACCGATTTTTTCATTGTCACTTGTATTTCTCTGGCAGGGTATTTCTCATTTCGGAAAATATTCCCAGGCAAAACGGAAATGATTGAGGAACCGGTACAGGTGGAGGAAACCGGGGATAAAACCATGGATACGGTGATACAGGAAGGCCGTGAATACCTCCGCCAAATCCGCGAAGTCAATGACGGAATCCCTGACCCGGAGCTGTCTAAAAAGATATACCGTTTAGAGGATGTAACCAGGAAAATATTTGACCACATCCTTCAAAATCCGAAAAAAGTACCCCAAATTCGGAAATTCATGGGTTATTATCTCCCTACTACTTTAAAACTGCTCAAAGCTTATGAAACCCTTGACAAACAGGGAGTAAAGGGGGAAAATATTCTTTCCTCTATGCACGATGTAGAAATGATGATGGATACCATAATTGCCGCGTTTGAAAAGCAGTTGGACAATCTTTTCCAGGAAGAAGCGCTTGATATCTCGTCGGATATCTCGGTGTTGGAAACAATGCTGGCGCAGGAGGGCCTGTCGGCAGGCGGTTTTTCAGAACAAACTTCCCAAAAATAACATATATTTTCCATAAAAATTGAAATCAGGAGGAATCAACATGGCGGAAGAAATTAAGTTAAATTTAGAGGATGCACCTGCACCCTCTCTAACCCTGGATCCATTTGGGGCAGAGGCGGAGGCAAAAAAAGAGGAACCTAAACCAGCCCCTCCGGCGGAGCTGGATGAAAGTGCATTTACCCCGGAAGAACGGAAAATGATAGAAGACTTTTCCGGCAAGATTGACATTACCAACGCAACAATGATTTTACAATATGGAGCAGGGGCGCAGCAAAAGGTAGCCAGCTTTTCTGAAAGTGCCTTAGCCAATGTCCAGACAAAGGACTTGGGGGAAGTTGGGGAGCAGGTTGTCGGGCTGATTAACCAACTGAAAAGCTTTGACGCAACTGAAGAAGATTCCAAAGGCTTTTTGGGCATTTTCAAAAAAACATCCAACCGCATCAGCAATTTAAAGATGAAATATGATAAGGTTGACGCAAACGTTGACAAGATTGTTGACGTTTTGGAAGGCCATAAAGTCCAGTTATTAAAGGATATTGCCATACTGGATAAAATGTATGATATGAATATGGCATATTATAAAGAGCTTTCCATGTACATTCTGGCAGGCAAGAAAAAACTGAACCAGGTACGGGCAACGGTGCTTCAGGAAAAAATCGCGAAAGCCAAAGCCAGCGGCCTGCCGGAAGACGCCCAGGCTGCCAATGACCTGGCTGCATTGTGCGAGCGTTTTGATAAAAAGCTCCATGACCTGGAATTAACCCGGATGGTATCCATCCAAATGGGGCCGCAGCTCAGGCTTGTCCAGAGCAACGACACAGTAATGGCGGAAAAGATCCAGTCAACCATTGTCAATACAATTCCCCTGTGGAAAAGCCAGATGGTATTGGCATTAGGTCTGACCCATTCCCAGCAGGCTATGGAAGCACAGCGGGCCGTTACCGACATGACCAATGAACTGTTAAAGAAAAACGCCGATACACTGAAGATGTCCACCATAGCCACCGCCAAGGAGGCGGAACGCGGCGTGGTAGATATTGAGACGCTGAAATACACCAACCAGCAGTTAATAGAAACCCTGGAGGAAGTAAACCGTATCCAGTCCGACGGGCGGGAAAAGCGCCGCCAGGCGGAAACAGAGCTGCGGCAGATCGAAGGGGAACTGCGGCAGAAATTATTGGATATCCGCGGCTGACGTTGGTTTATAAAGGAGAGTGCCCATGGCAGATGAACAGGTAAAAAAGGTTTTTGGGAAAGATGTTAAGACAGCTTGTATTGTGCTGGCGGCAGCGGTCATTTTATCAGTTCCGCTGGGATTTACCAATACCATGAGCCGGATGTATGACAAAGTGGCTGTAGAATTTCAGGAGGGCGCGGAAAAGGACGGCTTATCCATTCAGACAGATTTGGACGCGAGGGCTTCCGCAGCCTATAACCTTGCGACAGTTGCCAAACGGTACATGGCGGAGGACAGCGAAACGGTTCAGTCAGTCCTGAAAGCGTCGGAAGCTTTAAACTCTGCAAAAGGCCCTGCCGCCAAATATGCGGCCAATGAAGAACTGGGGGAGGTTTGTACCCAGCTTTACGAAGCCTTAGGGAAAATGGAATTGTCAGAAAAGGATGAACAATACCGGAAATCCCTGTATGCAGAGATGAAGTCCCGGAATGTGACCATGGGCAACGACCCTTATAACCAGTTGGCGGAAAAATACAATGAAAAGCTGGATCGGTTCCCGGCAAACCTGTTAGGGAAAATATTCGGGATGGATAAGGCGGAGCTGTTCCAATAAAGAAATGGTGTTTGACAAAGGAGGGATTTTGTGTCACGGCCGTCATTACCGCAGGAAAAACGGTATACTTTGGCTGATATTTTGGATTGGGATGCTTGCGGGCAAATCGAACTAATTGACGGAATACCAGTAATGATGGCCCCGCCGGCAAGAATCCACCAGAAGATCAGCGGCGAATTGTTCGGGCAGATACGCGTATATTTAAAGGGGAAGGAATGTGAAGTTTATGCCGCCCCCTTTGCCGTCCGGCTGTTTGAGCAGGAGGGCGATTCCCCCAAAGATGTGGGTAATATGGCAGAGCCTGATATATCTGTTATATGCGATACTTCCAAGCTGGATGATATCGGCTGTAAGGGAGCGCCTAACCTGGTAATCGAAATTCTTTCCCCTTCCACGCGGCGGCATGGCCGGATTACCAAATTTAACCTTTACCGGCGGGCAGGCGTTCGGGAATACTGGATTGTTGACCCGTCCGAACAGTCTGTACAATCTTTTATACTGGAAAACAGCGGTTACATTGCGCGGGATTTTGCTGTAAATTATGATAAGATAAAGGTCAGCATCTTAAATAATTGTGTGATAGATTTAGCCCAGGTTTTTTAGTAGAGTAAAGATGAGTTTAATATTATCTTTCGATATAACTAACATAATGACTAAATAATTGATAAAAAAGCACGCCTGAAATTTCCAGACGTGCTTTTATTTTATGCTTCTTCCCGGACAGGCTGTGGGTTTTCCAGCCAATAGCAGCTTCCATCCCGGCTGCGGTCAATAAAATGATAGTCGTACAATTCCCGCCGCAGGGTTGCGGGGTCTCCAAAGGTATGCCATTGGTTTAAAAGGCTGTTGACCTCTTTTTCGGTATATTGTTTTCCGTCCTTGAATTTCTCCGCAAGATAAAATAAAGCTTCTATTTTCATTTTACGCTTTGCAGGAAACGCCTTTAATTGCCCTTCTGTGTTCAGGAAATTTTTCAGTACAGACATTATCCTATCCCCTTCCCAAAAGATTGGCAAAAGGTTTATTTTGCTTCCATTAACTGTTTCAGAATCTGCTGGGCGGCTTTCGCGTCAGCTTTCCCCTTGGTGGTGCGCATAACCGCGCCAATCATAGGCTGGATTGCCCGTTCCTTCCCGCCAAGGTAATCCGCCACGTTTCCCGCATTTTCCCCAATGACTTTCCGGCATATTTCCAAAAGGTCATCCTGGTTTACCCCTGCCATATCCTCGGCGGAAATCAGCTCCGAAGAGGCTTTCCCGGAATCCATCATGGTTTCCAATACGGTTTTCGCCTGGTTCATGCGTATTTTGCCGCCGTCCAGCAGCTTCACCAGTTCATTGAGATTTTTGGGTGGTACTGTGGAGACAATTGAGCAGCGTTCTTTTTCTTCATCAGTGGGCATACGGCGGAACATCTGCCCTACCATAAAGTTGGATACATTTTTGGGATTGTTCACCCCGTCTGCTGCCGCGTCAAAATATTGGGCTACAGCCTGGTATTTGACCAGCAGGGACGCGTCAGCAGGTGAAATCCCCATTTCCGTGTAACGTTTCAGGCGGCTGTCAGGCAGTTCGGGAAGCTCCACTTTCAGCTTTTCCACTTTCTCCGGGGATGTGTAGATTGTGACTAAATCCGGTTCCCGGAAATACCGGTAATCCTGGGCGTCTTCCTTGCCCCTCATGCTTTCGGTACAGCCGGATTCCACATCATACCGGCGGGTTTCCTGGATGACTTCCTCCCCGCTGTCCAGCAGGTCGGCCTGGCGTTCAAACTCATATTTCATAGCCTTTTCCATATAGGTAAAGGAGTTCATATTTTTAATTTCACATCTGGTTCCATACTTTTCGCTTCCTGCCGGGCGGATGGAAAGGTTCACGTCACACCGCAGGGAACCCTCCTGCATTTTGCAGTCGGAAACACCGATATACTTCATAATAAGCTGGATTTTTTCCAAATATTCTTTCGCTTCCTCAATGGAACGGATATCCGGCTCTGAAACAATCTCTATCAGCGGCACGCCGCCCCGGTTGTAATCGACATAGGTATCCCCACGCTCATGAACCAGCTTGCCCGCGTCCTCCTCAATATGGATACGGGTCAGGCGGATTTTCCGCCCGTTGGATAATTCAACATAGCCGCCTTCACAGAGGGGCTTGTCAAACTGGGAAATCTGGTACGCTTTAGGCAGATCGGGGTAAACGTAATTTTTCCTGTCCATCTTGGCAATTTCAGAAATCCGGCAGTTGGTAGCCAGTCCCGCCTTAATGGCATATTCCACCACCCGTTCATTCAGCTTGGGGAGGGTTCCCGGCAGGCCGATACAAATAGGGCAGCAATGGGTATTAGGGTCTCCGCCAAAGGCTGTTGTACAGCCGCAGAAAATCTTAGTTTTAGTAGAAAGCTCTACATGGGTTTCCAGCCCTGCAACCATTTCATATTTCATAATGCCGACACCCCCATATTAACCCTGGGCACATAGTCCCCGCTCTGTTCAAAGGCATACGCCGCGTTTAACAGCGTTTGCTCCTGGAACGTATTCCCAATTAACTGCAATCCAATCGGGAGCCCCTTTTGGTCTGTCCCGCAGGGGATGGAGATCCCCGGAAGCCCTGCAATATTGACAGGAACGGTACAGATATCTGTCAGATACGTTTCCACCTGATCCTGTCCGGTAAAGCCCTCTGGGAAAGCGGTGGTAGGCACTGTGGGCGCTAAGATTACGTCGCACTGTTCAAAGGCGCTGTGGAACGCCTTAACAATCGTCCCGCGCAGGTTTTGGGCCTTCTTATAATACGCGTCGTAATAACCCGAACTCAGCACATAGTTTCCCAAAAGAATACGCCGTTTCACTTCCGCGCCAAAGCCTTCACTACGGGTTTTGCAGATCATTTCATTGATATTGTTATAATTTTCGGTGCGGTATCCATAACGGATTCCGTCATACCGCCCCAAATTGGAAGTTGCCTCTGCACAGGCGAGGATATAATAAACCGGCAAAGCATACTTCAAAACAGGCAGCGAAAAGGAGACAATTTCAACGCCTGCCTTTTCATAAGTGCGGATGGCGTTTTCCAAAGCAGCGGAGACTTCCGGCTGTTTAATCCCGTCGAAATACTCCTTTGCTACCCCGATCCGCAAACCCTCAATTTTCCCGTTCAGGGAACCGGCAGTATTTTGAGTTTTTCCGCGGCAGGTAGAATCCATAGGGTCTGGTATTGCAATCGCGTCAAATATTGCTGCCGCATCTTCTACGGTTGTGGTAATTGGCCCAATCTGATCCAGGCTGGAAGCATACGCAATCAGCCCATACCTGGAAACCGCCCCATAGGTAGGTTTTAACCCCACCACGCCGCAAAAACTGGCAGGCTGGCGGATAGAGCCGCCTGTATCGGAGCCAAGGGCATACGCTGCCAGGTTAGCGGAAACCGCCGCTGCACCGCCGCCGGAGCTTCCCCCTGCAACATGCCCGGTATGATGCGGGTTTTTCGAGCCGCCAAAGCAGGAATTTTCACTGGAAGAACCCATAGCAAACTCGTCCATATTGGTTTTCCCCAGCAAAACGGCGTTATTTTTTTTCATGGCTGCCCAAACGCTTGCGTCATAAATAGGGGTATACCCCTTCAAAATTTTGGAACAGCAGGTCGTTTCGATGCCGTCAGTAGAGATATTATCCTTTAGCGTCATGGGGACGCCCTCCAGCGGCAGGAGCTTTTCCCCTTTTGCAAGTTTTTCATCCACCTTGTCCGCTGTCTCCAGGGCAGTTTCCGGCGTAGCCAGAACATAGGCGTTTACTTTGGAATTTTCCTGTTCTATTGCTTTTAAATACTCCAGTGTAAGCTCCCGGCAGGATATTTCCTTATTTTCCATTTTCTGCTGAAGCCTGCGGATAAGCCCAACTTTTTTTGATTCCATATTGTTCATCCCTTCCTAACTGCGTTTCTTTACGGGAAAATATCCGTCCTCTCCCCCGTTTACGTTCTGCAAAATCTTTTCGCGGGGGTAAGAAGGGATTACTTCATCTGGACGGAATACATTGGAAAGGTTATTAATATTATCAAATTCTTCCGCAGAATCAGAAACAGAATTAATGGTATTGGCAAATTCAATGATTTCCCCCATATCATGGGTAAGGGATTCCAATTCTTCCTCGCTTACCCACAATTTGGACAAGTTTGCAATTTTAAGGATTTCCTCCTTTGTAACTGCGGACATCTGGAAACACCTCTTTCTCTTAATTTTATGGTTATCGGTTTTAGGGACGCCATCCAGCAAACCGTTGGTTTGCTGGATGGCTGCAAGATGAAACTTTCAGCTTCGTCCAACTCTGCGGAGTTGGACACAGAGGAAGAAGCCCGCCATAATGGGGCTGCTCCCACGAAGCTGGTTCCAGTTCTAATCTGGTTCCTCCCCCTGAGCAATTCCAGCGGGCTTTATTTTAAATACTGACGAAGCGGTTAGTTATCTATCTCTTAGGTGAACTTTGCGTTGGCTTTAAGCCTGCTGGGGTATTTCGCGCCTGCGGGCGCGACCAAAGGAAC
>CAOJXI010000056.1 GCA_948465665.1 uncultured Clostridia bacterium
AGGAAAGCCCCCTGGACCCGAAACCTTTTTAATCCGCCCCAGCTTGCGGTTGTCTTAGCTTTCCCCCGCAAATCAGCTTTTATATCCCTACCCGGATTACCGTATCTGCTGCTGCAATACTGCTTGGGCGGTGTGCAATCATAATTATAGTACGCCCGCCTTTTAAAGACTTAATCGCATCCTGTACAAGCGTTTCAGATTCATTATCAAGGGCAGAAGTAGCTTCATCAAGTATCATAACAGGTGTATTCCTGATAATCGCGCGAGCGATTGCGATACGCTGCCGTTCCCCGCCAGACAGGGTATTGCCCCGCTCGCCCAACAACGTATCATACCCATTTGGAAGTTTTTCAATAAAATCATGTGCGTTAGCAGCCTTTGCCGCAGCAATAATTTCCTCGCGGCTGGCCCCATATTTCCCATAAGCAATATTTTCAGCAATAGAGGCTTCATATAAATATGGTTCCTGAGGAACATAAGAAATCTGTTCCCTGATATCTTTTAATGTCATTTCAGCATATTCCATCCCGTTTACGGATATGCTGCCCTTTTCCGGCGGATAGAAGCCTAACAGGAGCTTTGCCAGGGTGCTTTTCCCGCAGCCGGATTCACCTGTGACAGCAACAAAGCTGTTTCTTTTTACCTCCATGGAAAAGTTATCCAAAATCTTCCTGTCCCCAACGCCGGGATAGGAAAAGTCAATGTTGTTTATGGAAAGCGCAGTGTCCCCACAGGATATAACCGGATGCTCCCCAGCGCTGTCAAATTTCCATTGTTCTGGTTCTTCTTCCAAGTCAAGGAACTCAAAAATTTTCTCAGCATTGGCAAGGCAGTTCATCATCTGGGGCAGATACATCCCAATATCAAGGAAAGCATAGCGGAATGTCCCATACAGGGAATAAAGCGCCGTCAGTTCACCAAGGGTAATTTTCCCCTGGGATACAAACCAAACGCCAAGCCCCAGGAACGCCAAAGCCCCGGTTAAATCAAACATGCAGTTCAAGCCTTCCAGCCCTGCTGACAGATGGTTTGTCCGCTTCTGGATTTGAAAATACTCCTTGTTGGATTCGCCGTATTCTTTTGACAGCTTGGAACCCACCGGGAAAATTTTGATAAGTTCCATCCCTGAAAGGATGCTGGTCAGCTTTTCCAGGATAATGTTGTTCTTGTCAGAAAGCTTCCTTCCTGCTGTTTTTAGGGGTTTGGCAAAAAGCGAGTTTACCACAAAGGCCAGCGCGCTGATGGCAATCAGGCAGAGGGTAAGCTCCCAACTGAAACAAAACATGGGAATTAGGTATATCACCGTAGAGATAGCCGCTGCAAGCAGCCTGCGGAGCCTTGATGTGAAAATATCCGAAGCCCTCTGGGTGTCGAAAATCAGCCGGGACATGAAATCGCTGCTGTGGTTCTGCTCATAATAGGACATGGGCAGGCGCATGGCTTTGGAAAAAACCAGCTTTTCCACCTTTCCGGCAGCAGTCTTGCCTTCAATGTTATAGCGTATTATGGAAAAACGCCATAAAAGGATTCCAAATATAAATGCCCCCAAATTCCCCAGCACAAGCAGGAGGATATTTTCTGTATTGCCGGTCTGCGCTGCTGTGATAATGTTTTTAATCAGGTATGAATCCGCTATCCTGCGGATAGAATCGCCTATGGTGGAAATCAGGATAGCTGCCAGATAAATGGGGAGCCTGCCGCCCATCAGCCTCATAAAGCGGGAAAACGTTTTAAATATACTCCGTTCCATCAGCCCTCAACCTTTCGCATACATTTCTGCGTAAATTCCCTGTTTCTCTAAAAGTGCCTCATGGTTTCCCGCCTCTGCTATCCTGCCGCCGCTGACCACATAAATTTGCTTTGCTTTTTTAATGGTGGAAAGCCGGTGGGCAATCACAATGACAGTCCTGCCTGCTGCAATCCTTTCGACTGCCTCCTGTATCTTTTCCTCTGATTCAACGTCTACCGAGGCAGTGGGTTCATCCAGCAGCAGGATCGGTGCGTCCTTCAAAAATGCCCTTGCAATGGAAATCCTCTGACGCTGTCCGCCGGAAAGCCGCACACCCCGTTCCCCTACAAGGGTTTCGTACCCGTCAGGCAGGCTTATGATAAAGTCATGGATATTGGCGTTCTTGCAGGCTTCGACAACCTCCTCGTCAGTGGCGTTTTCCTTCCCGCACGCCACATTCTGCCGGATAGTTTCAGGGAATAGGAACACGTTTTGGGAAACCTCTGAAAAACAGCTCCGCGCTGCTTCCAGCCCCCATTCCTCAAAGGGATGCCCAAAGAGGAAGTACTGCCCGCCCTGTTTTTCATAAAACCCGCAGAGCAGCTTGAAAATAGTCGTTTTCCCTTCGCCGGAACCGCCTGCAAAGGCGGTCTGTTCCCCAGCTTCCACGGAAAAGCTCATGCCGTTCAGGACAGGGTGCCCATTGCCGGCCGCATAACGGAAATCAACGTCCTTCCATTCAACAGCAGGAACCGACCCGGATGTTTCCGGTATTTTATGTATGCTTCCGCCTTTGCCTTCCTCCGGCTGCCTGTAAATTTCCTGTATCCGCTTTAAGGAAACCCCAGTCTCCCGGATGTCGTTGATACAGAACACAACGCCCCCTATGGGATGCAGTATCCTGCTGAGTATCACCGTAAAGGCAAGCATTTCCCCAACCGTAATTTTCCCCTGCATTGTTTCATGCAGCGCAAAAAGGTAACAGACGACAATCGGTATAGTAGTGAGGATATTCCGAATCACAAAGGCAAGGGAGGAGATACGGGTACTTTTACAGCCCTGCGCTACCATGTTGTCAATTACTGTGTAAATTTTTTCCTTTTGCAGTTTGTAAAGGTTGTAGCTCCTTCCAACAGTGATTCCCTGGATCGCATCATAAGCAAGTTCAGTTCGGCTGTCCATGTAGGTGCGCAGCTTTTTCATAAGCCTTGCAAGCTGTTTGGACAGTTTATCAGCTGTCACCAGCATAACCGGGTAGCTGGCAAACAACACAATCATCAAGGCTGCGTCCATTTCCACAACATAAGAGGTCGCGGTGGCTACAATGACAATGTTGACCAAAAGCTCCGGCAGGATTTCCGAGAAAAACCGCCCCATTTCCGAAATATCCGAAATAAGCCTTGTGATAATGCTCCCAGTTCCTTTTTCGTCAAAATAGGAAAAGGGGAGTTTCATAATATGTTCTCCAAGGGAGGCGCGGACATCCCTTTGTACCATTGCGCTGTAATGGCTCCCGGAAATGCTTTTTAAATATGCTGCCAGCGTTCCTAGGGCAATCATGCAAAGCAGGGGAACGATGAAGCTTGAAAAGTCCACCGGCTGGCCGGAAAGCATCAGGTCAGTTGCCTTGGCAATAAAATCGTTTCCCATAATAATAATTTTGTTTAAGCCAAAAGAAAAAAGGATAAACAACAGCAGCATATATCCATTGCGCAAACCTGCCTTTACCATTTAAATGCTCCTTCCATCCATATCATTTCGTCAGGATGTTCGTTGTTCCGCTCTATCTTTCCCATCAGGCAGCATTTATGGTATTTTTCAATAATTTCCACTGCCCTTTCATAATGTGCCTTTGGAATCACCAGCATCATACCAATCCCAAGGGCAAAGGAATTCAGGAAACATTCCAAATCCATCATATTTAAATCATAAAGATACCGGAACATTGGGGGAATTGGGATTGATGCCAAGGAAATCCCTGCACCAAGCCCTTTTGGCATTGTGCGGGAGCTTTCCCAGTAGAATAAATTTTTCCTGGTTCTGCATATCCCATGTAACAGGTTTTGCCCTATCAGTTCGCTGATTACATTCACATAGCAGGTGTTAGGCTTCATCAATTCATCAATCAGTAAATTGTGTTCATCCACCTTTGCATATATAATATCTGGCCTTCTGTCGATCATTACCTTGACCAAAGGATAGCTGACATTTGAGATGCCGTCTGTATGCAGCCCGATTATAAGATCGCCTTCTGCTATCTGCTCCCCTGTAATGATATTTTTCCGGTCTGCATATCCCATAGCCATACCTTTTAATTGATATTCCCCAATATGGTAATTAATCGCCTGCCCTGATACCTCCATTCCAGCAAACGATATCCCGCAGCCTTCACAGGCTTCCTTGAACGCTTCCCCCATTGTTAAAATTTGTCCGCCGTCGTTGTTGCCGCAGACCATATTGGCTTGGAAGACTGCTGGCTTTACCCCGTACCGTATTAGGTTATTTGCAGTGGACGCCACCAGGTCAATACATATTTCCCGGTCATATCCATTTTCCATTGCAAAACGTTCCTTGGAGCCCGGTACATGGTTTGCAAATGCACACACCGGTTCTTCCATGCCTGTTATGGCTGGCTTTAAAAATACCGGTTCCGTATAATGGGTATGGATTAATGAATCATCCCTGGTGACAAGGTCATTTAATCTGTGCTTTGTTATATAAAGCCGCTGGACATCCAGCCCTGTGTCCAGATAATTAATAATCCTTCTTTCCTCGGAAAGCCCGTTTAACAGAAAATCCATAGTGATTTCAAGGGTTTTAGCAATATCATAGACCATATCCACTGACGGCAGGCTGATCCCCTGCTCCCATCTGGAAACTGCCTGGTATGATACATTCAGTAGTTCAGCAAGCTGCTTCTGGGTCATACCCTTGATCTTCCGCTGTTCTGAAATTGCCCTTCCAACCTTTTCCTTGTCAAGCATTGGTTTCCTCCTGTTCTACGCTATTATTAATCTTTTATATGTATTATGTTTGCCTGGCTTACAGCAGGATAGTCTTTTTTCAAAGCTGATTTCCTGCTGCTTTGTCTTTACAGAATTTTATCATATGACAGGCAGTGTTGACAATCAATGAAATATTGATGTATGGATTGGAACTCAATTACAAAGGAGAGCTTGTTGAATATATAACAGTAAATTATAGATTTTATGATATTTACATCTGTTCTATGAAACATAGGGTGACATTTTCCATCTCTTTTGCTATAATTAAGGCACAAGGAGGGGGACAAATGGACAATCGGAAAACAGGAGATTTTATCTCGCTGATACGGAAAGAGCGGGGATTGACCCAAAAGGAACTTGCTGAAAAAATAGGGGTTACAGATAAGGCGGTATCCCGATGGGAAACCGGCAGGGGATTTCCAGACATATCTGTTTTAAAACCCCTGTCGGAAGCATTAGGCGTTTCTGTTACAGAACTGATTAACGGAGAAACAGCCTCCCCTGAAACCATGCAGGAAAAGGCCGATAATGCTGTACTTGAAACTATTGCTTACTTTAAATCCATGGCTGGAAAAACAATTTCTATGCTTCTGTTTTTTGCAGGCGTATGTTTCATCTTGTTTTCTTTTATGCTCACCGGACAGAGGCTTTCTGTTCTTCCGTTTCTGGGGGTTTTTGCCATTCTTATAAGCAGGCTGGTTCTTTCCCCCAAAAATTTTTTCCTTCATTTTAAAATAGCTTTCTCACAAAAAAAGGCCCAAATGGTTTCAATGGCGCTTTTGATAAGCACGTTAATTTTGGAAGCCCTTCCCTATGGGGTCGTTATGAATTTCGCTTCCAGCCCTGAAGAAACCATTCGGGTCACTACATCTTATTTTAATTTTCTGCCTTTTGGATATGGGAATTTTTTTCCTTTCATTACCGCGGTATTGACAATAGTTTCTGTTATAGGTGGTCTTATTTCTGTCCTTTGGGGAAAAGACATCCCTCGATTGAAAAATGCACTTTATTTGTGCTGTATTTCTATTTTGGCTTGTTCGGGGGCATCCTTTCTTTTTGGGATTACTTTTATTGGAGGGGGCGTTTTTCTTTGTGTTTTGGCAGCAACAGTTTTTCAGGCTGCTGCCAACCGAAAAACTTCAGGTTAAAATCATAAGTTCGGTGGAAAAGCTGATCTGCTGTGTTTACATTCAGCTATTCCACCGAATTTTCATGAATCTGCCGCCTGGCAGCTTGGGCAGATTTCCGACAAAATACAATTCTGGCAGTCGGGTTTTCTTGCTTTACAGACAGCCCTTCCAAAATGTACCAAACGATGGCAGAACATATTGGATTCTTCCGGGGGCAGGATTTTCCTGAGCTGTTTTTCAACTTTTACAGGGTCTTTTGTTTCTGACAGACCCAAGCGGTTTGTAATCCGTATGCAATGCGTATCGCAGACAACTGCGGGTTTCCCGTAAATATCCCCGACAATAAGGTTAGCGGTTTTTCTTCCAATGCCGGGGAGCTTTGTAAGTTCCTCTACTGTGTCAGGAAGGATTCCGTTGTATTCATCCCGGAGCATCTTACAGGTTGCCACAATATCTTTTGCCTTTGTTTTATATAACCCGCAGGGCTTGACAATTTCTTCTACATCTTCTACTTTGGCGTTGGCAAGGGAATCTAAAGTTGGGAATTTTTTAAAAAGAACGGGGGTGACAAGGTTTACCCTTGCATCAGTACACTGGGCAGCCAAACGCACCGAGATTAATAATTCATAAGGTTTTTCGGGAATATAGTCAAGGGAACACTCCGCATCTGGATAAAGTTCCTTCAGCTTCTGGATTGCAGCTAAAGCGCGTTCCTGGTTTGTCATAGGGGGAAGCCTCCTTAATTATGAAATGTAACAGGATTCCCCATGATTCTATCATATTTTTTCTTTTTTGAAAACCCGTTATATTATTTATAGGGAGGATATAGTTTTTGGAATGGAATCCAAAAACTATTGATTTTTACATAGTTTTTGGATAAAATATAATTGGCGGGAGGTGCTGTTATGCTGATACCAAGAACTGAATATTTGAACAAATTGATTGCATTTAAAGATAAGCAGCTAATAAAAATTGTCACTGGTATTCGCCGCTGCGGAAAATCTACCCTGCTTGAAATGTATCAGGATTGGCTGAGGGAGCAGGGAGTGGATGACAGGCAGATTATATTTATCAACTTTGAGGATATTGACTATGAGGAACTAACAGACTATAAAAAGCTTTATTCCTATTTGAAAGAACGGCTGGTCAGCGGGAAAAGTACCTATATCTTTTTGGATGAAATACAGCATGTCCATGATTTCCCCAAAGTTGTGGACAGCCTGTATATCAAAAAAAATGTGGATATCTATATTACTGGTTCCAACGCCTATATGTTGTCCAGCGAAATTGCGACCCTGATATCAGGAAGATATGTACAGATCGAAATGCTGCCGCTCTCTTTTAAGGAATACATGGAGAGTACCGGCAGTATGGAGGGCCGCAGTGCCAAGTATCTGGAATATCTGGAAAACAGTTCTTTTCCTTATGCGCTGGAGTTAAAGGGCCAGCCCAATGAAATCCGGGACTACCTGGAGGGAATCTACAATACCATAGTAGTAAAGGATATTGTAAGCCGGAAGAAAATCACGGATGTAATGATGCTGAAAAGCGTTCTGCGCTTTGTTTTCGATAATATTGGAAGCCCCTTGTCCTCAAAAAAAATTGCGGATACAATGACTTCTGATGGAAGGAAAATTGACACAAAGACAGTTGAAAAATACTTGGAGGCCCTGTCCGAAAGCTACATTATTTACCGGGCAAAACGGTACAACATTAAAGGAAAGCAGTATTTGAAAACCCTTGGAAAATATTATGTTGTTGATATCGGGATGCGTTTTATGCTTCTCGGCTTCCGCCAGGCAGATGCAGGGCACATTTTGGAAAATACCGTCTACCTTGAGCTGCTGAGACGGGGGTATGATGTATATGTCGGCAAGGTGGATGACTTTGAAGTTGATTTTGTTGCACAAAACAGTAAGGGGATTACCTATTTCCAGGTTGCCCTGTCTGTAAGGGATGAGAAAACACTGGAGAGGGAACTTCGGCCCCTTGCGGCGATACGCGACCATTACCCAAAAATTATTTTGACCCTTGACGATGACCCTGAAATGCACTATGATGGAATCCGCCGTATTAATGCAAGAGATTGGCTGCTTGGCTTAACAGATTAAGAGCCTGTATTCATCCGGGGGATGCAGATGGCAGGAAAAAGACCGTTTAGACTGCGCAGGGCGGTTGTGAATACAGGTTCTAACGTCCGATAAAGCATATTTGCTTTCCCCGTGTTTTTTCGGTGTTTATTGACAAGGATGGAGTGGTATGATATCCTAAAGAGGAAAAGCAAACAAAAAGGAGTAGTGCCCATGCTAAAATTTACCTGTGTACACAATAATTTCAACGTCCTGGATATGGAAAAAAGCATTGCATTTTATAAAGAAGCCCTTGGCCTTCACGTTGTCCGCCAACGGACAGCAGACGACGGCAGTTTCATCCTGACATTCCTGGCTGATGACAGCTCCACCCATCAAGTAGAACTAACCTGGCTCCGTGACCGGAAAGAAGCGTATGACCTGGGGGATAATGAAATCCACCTGGCGTATATGGCCGACGATATGGAGGAAGCGCATAAACACCATCAGGAAATGGGATGTATCTGTTTTGAAAACCAGAAGATGGGTATCTATTTTATCGAAGACCCGGATGGATATTGGATTGAAATAGTGCCAGACCGTTCTAAGAACAATAAGTAACGGATATGCAGCAAAGCCCTCTAATAAGGCTGACGCCGGATTGGAGGGCTTCTTTTTGCAGGAAATTAAGAACCTGTATTCACAACCGCCCTGCGCTGTCTGAACGGTCTTTTTCCTGCCATACTGCGTCCCAGGTTATGAATACAGGTTCTAACTAATATAATCTTCAATCAGCTTTGTCAAGGCGTCCTCGCCTTCTACAGAAACCCCTTCCTGTAAAAGTTCCTGGTCGTATTCAGGCAGGGTGTTGATATATACATCGAAAACCAGCCTGGGGCTGTCCTCCTGGGCTTCAAAAACCGCCAGCCTCCCCCCGTGGTTTTTCATGGTATAGCGGACAGGCTGTTTTTGTATTTGG
Organism: uncultured Clostridia bacterium; assembly: GCA_948465665.1. Taxonomy (GTDB): domain Bacteria; phylum Bacillota; class Clostridia; order Oscillospirales; family Ruminococcaceae; genus UBA1405. The sequence goes on from CAOJXI010000056.1 coordinate 8,913, forward strand.
CTGGAAGAAACTGAGGCAGGTTTTATAGAATTTGTTTGTTCTGTAGATCTGCCGTCTGGAATATTGTTGCTGCTCTGGCTGTCGGTGCCAAGGTAAACCAGCGAAATCCCTACCAGTGAAGAAAGGAAACAGGTGGTAAGCAGACACGCTACCTGGGGACGCAATCCCTGCCTGAAATCCATTTGGCTCACGCTCCTATCGTCATATTGTTTTTTAGAAGGCCGCAGGCTGCGGGGAAATCCATCTTTTACCGCTAGTATGGGATTTTTTGTCTTGATTTATACAGATTGGAAAAAAGTATTGCAGAAAAAACGAAAAAAGGTTCTCGAATTCTTAACATTTTCTCCGAAAGTTATGGTATAATAGCCGCAGGGCGGCAGCTTAATACATATAGAAATCCAAGAAAAAATATTTTATTCCATATCCATGCACAGGCAAAACTTAAAAAAGGAACCAGTGAAGGGTTTTGTGTTTCTTATCATTAAGGAGGCGGATCCATGGGAACCCAAAAAAAGAAGAAAAGGAGTACAGGCGCAAAGGTAGCGTCAGGAATCGGGAAAGGAGTTGGAGGGGTCTTTTCCGTTATTGGGCGCGTAGTCGCAGTTATCTTTTTAATCCTGGTGATTACCGGCTGCATATGCGCTGTTTTTATGACGAACTATGTCATGAAATTTATGAAAACAGACGTTGGAATCGACCTGTACAGCCTGGACTTGAACAACACGACAATCCTGTATGCTGACGACAGCCAAACAGGGGAATTATACGAATTGTACCGCCTTCACGGGATAGAAAACCGCATATGGGTAAAGCTGGAAGATATCCCGCAGATGGTACAGGATGTTACAATCGCCGGAGAGGACAAGCGTTTCCAGGAGCATCAGGGGGTAGATTGGATACGGACAACCTATGCTTTCCTGAATGAAATGCTTGGGCTCAGCGAAGACCGCCAGGGGGGTTCTACCCTGACCCAGCAGCTAATTAAGAATATTACGGAAGATAACTCGTCAACCTTTGAGCGGAAAATCCGGGAAATTTTCCGGGCGCTGAATTTGGAAAAAAAGTATACCAAGGACGATATCCTTGAGGCTTACCTGAATACTGTAAACTTTGGATATGGCACCTACGGGATCCAGGCAGCGTCAAACCTGTATTTTGGAAAGGATGTACAAGACTTAACGGTTCCAGAGGCTGCTTCGATTATTGCCAGCACTAAGAATCCCGCATGGCTGAATCCCATCACTGACCCTGAACGAAACAAAACCCGCAGGGACTGGATTATCGAAGAATACTGCGCTATGACCGGCGTTTCAGAATCCCAGGAAAAGAGCTACAAAGCTACCCCTGTCGAGATAAAACGCACCCAGATGCAGGATGAAAACACAACAGTCAACCAGGTACAGGATTACTTTATTGACACGGTTATAGAAGAAGTTATAGCAGATTTGCAGGAAAAGTATGGGTACGAACGCATGTACGCCAGCAGCCTGATTTTCAGCGGCGGATACCGGATTTATACAACTGTTAATTCCACTGTTCAGGACACGCTGGAGTATTATTTTGAAAATGTGGAGAACCTTCCCCCCATCCATAATACGGAGTATCCTCAAGGGGCGTGCGTTGTTACAGACCCTTATGGGAAAATCTTAGGGATTGTAGGCGGGACAGGCCCGAAAACCAATGCCCGTTCCCTTAACCGCGCCACTATGTCAAAACGTCAGCCTGGGTCTTCCATTAAGCCTTTGACGGTTTACAGCCAGGGAATTCAAAATAATGTCGTTACATGGTCTACAATGATAGATGACCACCCCTTTACCGAAAGGGAAAACGGCACCGGCTGGCCTGTAAATTTTAACGGCTTGTATTTAGGAAATATTCCCGTTTGCGAGGCGATCCAGCGTTCTACCAACACGGTAGCAGTACGTTTGGCAGACAGGCTGAACCCGCAGAACCTGGTAAACTTCCTTAACTCTAATTTTGACTTTGGCATGATTACCTCTGGATACAGCAATGACGTTGCCCTTGCGCCAATGGCTTTGGGTGCTATGACTGTGGGGATTGAACCCATCCGCATGATTGGCGCTTACCAAATGTTCGGCAACGGCGGCACATATGTTGAACCTTACAGCTATACCAGGGTTCTGGACAATGAAGGCAATGTGATCCTGGAAAAAAATATCACCCCTACCAGAGTCCTTGACCCGGAAACTGCCGCTGTGATGAATAAGCTTTTGCAAAGCGTTACCGACCCCACCACTTACGGTACAGCCAGCTCTGTCCGCTGGGGCCAACAGATTGTTGGGGGAAAAACCGGTACCACTTCTAATGACCTTGACCACTGGTTTATTGGATATTCCCCTTACTATGTCTGCGGGCTTTGGATTGGCTATGATATTGGCGCTCCTATCAATTACAGCGGGTATGGTTATCCGCCGCTGACCCTATGGCGGAATATTATGCGGGATCTCCATAAAGACCTTCCTATCAAGAATTTTGAAGACGACGGGAACTGTGTCGCCATGTCCTACTGCAAGGAAACCGGCGCGCTCGCTTCTGTCAACTGCCCCTCAACTGCGGTTGGATATTATAAGCCCAGCTTTTTGCCCTCCACCTGCCCGAAACATTTAGGCGGGGATGAAGTTGGACGGGAACTGGACGACGATGAGGAAATTCCAGATGACGATGAGGAAGAAGGCAAACGTCCGATAGTTGTCCGCCCCAGAAGCGAGGATTGATTACTGATTGGAAAAAACTGAGTCATGCCCTTTGCCATAGAATTAATAAGGCGGTGTTTCGCATGTCAGGGTTTGGGCAAAAGTTAAAGGCGCTCCGTCTTGCGAAAAATTTAAAGCAGGCCGAGTTAGGGGAAATGATAGGAATATCAGCCAGCGCTGTTGGAATGTACGAACAGGGCAGGCGGATACCTGACCGGAGGACTTTATTAAAAATCTGCCGCTTCTTCGATGTTACGGAAAATTATTTCCAGGACAAGGAGGCTTTGGGAAAAGCCGCCGCGCAATATACCGATTTGGATGTACTCCTTGAAGACATGAAAGAATTCCTGGCAGGCCAGGAGGCGTTTTATGCCAAGGGAAAACGGCTTTCCAAAGAGGAACGCATCCAATTAGGGCTGGCCTTTGAAGTTGCGGCGGCTGTTTGCCTGAAAAACATAAAATAACTTGGGTTTGATGTTTTTTATGGCTTTCGGTCTTAGAGCCTGTTTAGGATCTCAACGTGTGCGGATTAGCGAGCGGATTTT
>CAOJXI010000057.1 GCA_948465665.1 uncultured Clostridia bacterium
AATTCAAGGATTTCTTGAAGCCGTTTGCTTTTCATTCCATCACCGCCTTTCACTGCAAAGGGCGGCTTTCTTTTCCTCTGGTAGTCTCCTTTTGACTACATTTATATTATACTACATGATTAACTATCCATCAATAGATAAGTTGCACGAGATTAATCATGTATATTTGTTTATTTTATACATGGTTAATCATGCTTATGTATGTTATAATATGGGATGAAAGGAGGCGAGAGCGTGCCCCCATCAGAGGCAAAAAAACGTGCCAACAAAAAGTATCAGGCAAAGACTATAGCAAGCCTTGCTTGCAGGGTAAAAAAGGAACAGGCTGAAAAATTCAAGGCATATTGTGCTGAGTTTGGCAAAACTTCCAATGCTGTTTTAAGGGAATACGTTTTGCACTGTATCAGAGAACAGGAAAATCAGGAGGTTATAAATTATGGCGGAGGTAATGCAAATGACAGATAACCAATGGAAAGATAATTTACGAGTTCAAAAGGACGATTTAGAGGAATTAAAGGAATATTTTGAATCTGGTAACAAAGCCGCATTTGAAAAGAAAATCAGCAAAATGCTTCAAAGAATACAGGAGAGCCTAGAAAGCTAGTAACCATCTCCTTAATTCCCCCTCTGCTCTTTGGAGGAGGCCGGGGCGTGGGGCAGGCCCCACAAAGCAAAAATGGAGATGAAGCAGCGCAGCCGGTTTTCATGGTAAAATGGAATCGCCGGCAATGGAAGCTGAAAGTTCCCTGCTCCCCGTTGTCGGCGATGGAATGACACCATGAAAAAAATCAAAAGTCAAGGTTTAGGGTGGAGATTTTTTCCCAAGTTACATCTTAACTAAAAGTTAAGAATTACAGGAAAAAATACTACCCGGCCTTGACTTTTGAGCTAGGCGGAGCGTCCCACGGAGGATCTTTCTCCCCTTGCCAGGGCAAAAAGCCTGTGTTATTTCTGTGTATACTTCCGCTGTTTTCCGTGATTTTCCATGCTGCTTAATTTATATTTTTGCACTTGGAATATTTTCTTTTTTGGCTTTATAATGCTAAAAATGACTTTGTGAAAAGAAAAAAAGTCGGGTTTTTGAATTACCCGACTTTTGGAGCGGATAACGGGAATCGAACCCGTAACCTCAGCTTGGGAAGCTGATGTTTTACCACTAAACTACACCCGCATAAATATTTCAATTAACAAAAGATATTATACTAATTTTTTATATAAAAGTCAAGTCCTAAAACCCAAAAAAGCGAATTATTTTCCAAACAGTACCTTATATGGATGGACACAATCTTTATATAAAGATGATATCCGTCCATATAAAGGTATAAGCACCTACGTGACATACTCCCGCCGCCAAAGAGGCGGGGGCTTCTCGCTCAAGCACTCTAATGAGTACAGTATCAACGAGCTAACCCCGTGTGTCCCACGGTTCTCACGAATGACTTTCCATTCGCACCTTGGTTATTTTACGCACAGAAGGAAGCTTGGTTTTCGCATTTTATTTCTCTGCGCAACCCCATATATCCAGTTGTCAATGTACTTATCATTGTACTTAGTATAACAGTAATTTAGGGAAACCTCAATAGGGACGCAATTCATCCCACCACTTTAGAAGCGGGGGACTTCTTGCTGGTTTTTGTTAAAACATCCAAAATTTGCCTCATATGGGCAACGCTGATTTGGCCTGGAGCAGAGTTCTGTTCCATAGAGGCAAAAGTAACCGCAGAGCCTGAGAACTCTCCACACACTCTGGTTACAATCCCCATATTCGACATTGCAATCGTAACAATAGGGCATGGGGTACGTTTATACATTTCAATAGAAGCAGACAAAAGTTTCAATGTATCCCGTGGTTCCTGGGGCATAACGGCAATTTTCAAGATATCCGCTCCCAAAACTTCCATGCGGGTTAATCTGGAGACCATCTCCTGAACCGATGGAGTGCCGTGGAAATCATGGTTGGAAGCAATTACTTTTATACTGTTTTGATGGGCAAAGTCTATTGCCTTGCGTAAAATGCTGTCCCCTGTAGAAAGTTCCAGGTCAATTATATCAATACATCCGCTAAGGATCATTTGATTGACCAGCATTAGATATTCGTCTTTGTTAAGTGCCTGTTTTCCGCCCTCCTTTTGGGAGCGAAAAGTAAAAATCAGAGGAATGTCAGGCAAAATAGAACGGATAGACTGCACAGCAGGCAGGCCAATCCCATCTGCAACGCTGGGCATCCAATCAGCGCGCCATTCAACAATATCTATCAACTTCCGGCTGCTGTCAGACTCCCCTAAAAGAGAAGCAATTTTATTAGCCTGAGCAGAAATTGCGCCAATTGTATCACCAACAATGGAAACGCATATCTTAGGAGCTCCTTCTCCAATAGAAACCCCACGAACAATAACAGGCTGTGTGATAGCTTCGCTTATTTCCCTATTGTTTTCCATAGTTAGCCTCCATTGCAGAAATTTTTTCAAAGAGGAAATCATTTATGGGGGTATCCATCCCAAATTGTTTCCCCAAGTTTTGGACTGTCCCAGCAAAGAGAGCCAGTTCCGTAGGCCGACAGGCTTCTGCATCCTGCCGCATAGAGGGCTTACATTCCGGCCCCAGGGTAGCCAGCATATCCATCCAATATTGGGTATCTTTTTCTGTCAAGTTGATTCCGGCAAGCAGGGAAAGCCTTCTCACTTCATCCATAGCGCGCAGCATCATCTGGCGCGGTTCACCTTCTTTTTGAACTCCGCCATAGTTGGTTTCAAACACTGTTGTTACTTGGTTAAGGCCAACGTTAAACATAAATTTGCTCCATTGATGCCGCAAAATATCTGGGGGAAGTTCACATCCAATGCCGGCTTTCACCAACAAATCTTTTACCTGGAGTAACCGGGGGGAAATACTTTTATCCTTTTCCCCCAGTGCCAGGGAACCTACAGCATGATAAGTTAGGCGGGTTCCAAGCCTGGTTGCATCGGTATTCTGTGCTACTGCATAGAGAACCTTATCCGATCCATAGGCTTTGCCTATAATTTCTTCACTGGTAATCCCATTGATAGCGGAAAGAACCATTGTGCCCTGTCCTACATGCCCTGCAGCATCCTCTATCGCCTGGGAAAGCCCTGTTGATTTTGTACAAATCATCAGCAGGCCAGCAGGTACAACTGGCACATCCGGGGTATAATAATGAAAATCGCATAATTCCCCATTACAGTAAACACCTTCCCTCTGGTATCTCTGCATCCGTTGGCTGTCAACTATTATCCTAAGGCCATTCTCTGGTAGAACATCCTTTAATTTATAGGCATAGAGGATTCCCAAAGCACCTAGACCAATTAAGGATACTGTTTTTATGTCACTCATAGCTGTCCCTCTCCTGTCCTCCTCTTTTTCAAAACCCCTTCTGCTGAATATTCAACAGAGGCGGCAAAAGTCAGCAAGCCCCAGTTTTAGGATTGATGTCTGTTTTAGCCACTTCTGTTTGTGGGCTTGTTTCATCTGGCAGGGATTCAGACGAAACAGATTCTGAATCAGGGGATGCCAGTCCAAAAATGACCTCCAAAGAAGTGTCTTCCTGAATATTTGAAATACGGTATCCAGAAACTGCACCAATACTTGTACCATTCACTTTCACGTCAGAAACTATAAAGCCTGCATTTGGCGTAATAGTATAAAAGCGGGAGCTTCCCTCTTTCAAACGATTAGAACCATTAGGAAAGACGCTTCCGCCATCCCCATAGGAGACCGTTACTGTATAATAAGCGGTTTCCTTTGAAACAACCGATGATGAAGTTACACTCCCCATCTCCAGCCCAAAGGCTGGAGTAACCATAAAAATTCCTGTTACAGATAATATCAAAAGGAAAAATAATTTTTTCCTCATTTATAGAATCCCTCTTTTCTAAAATATAATGTGGGTTTAATAAAAATCAACTTTGTGGATATAAGAAGATATGTGAAACCCACATTAACATACAGGCATAATCAGCTCTATAATAACAATTTTTATTTACCTGATTCATTAATTATAATTATTATAGAGTCAATTTTAAAGTTCGTCAATAGTTTAAACCAACTGAAAAAATGAAATCTCATTTTTTCCTCATAATTTATTCAAATTTTCCAGTGTTAAAAAGACAAAAAAAGACCGTATACGCTGAAAATCTCTAACGTATACGGCCAAAACACCATTGTTTCAATCCACTTGCGATAGTTAGGAGCAGGACAATTAAATGGATTGCCTCATGGCAGCAGGAAATACCGCTTTCGCTCCGCCCGCTGCTGCTGTTATGTTTGTTTTGGGCAATTCCTCCCCTGCCTAAGAGGAAGGGGAGGAATTGCTGTCAATTGTTGAAACTATATAGAGGGGACTGTTCAGACATATGCCCAAGTGAACAGTCCCCATGCTTTATTGCCGCTGCAAAATTCGTAGGGAACTGGATAAAGAGCTAGATATACATATTCATCATAGCACCGGTTGTAAAGTAGTTGAACATATTGTAAGCGCCAGCCTTAGAATATGCACCCATAGGGCTATAGCTCCATTGGTTCATCATATTGAACTGGGTAAGGCGGTTAATAATATTTTGTGTTTCCTTCATATTATCAACCAATTTAGCCGACGAAGTATTCGCGCCTGCCTGGGCACTGCGCCGAATCCCCTCAGCAAATCCATAATTGCCGCTGACAATTTCTTTTGTAAGAGAAGAATTTTTCTCCATAGCATCAGCAAAAACATCCCTGTCAAATGTGTATGTGCCGTCGCTGTTAGCGGAGATTCCCACAAGGTTCATAGCCTTTTCCCCTGTGGGGAGCTGGGCCATCCGGCGCATTTGATAAAGAACTCCTGTTCCCCGATCCGCGTTTTTATCCAGGAATTTAACAGTGTCGTTAAACGTATTTACCAGGTTGTCAAGCTTATCTGCAATACCCTCTACATCCTCACCAACTTTAACTGTAGAGGTTCCAGCTTTTTTCAGGGTTGCTTCTATCTTATCCTCGCCAATGGAAACCTTATTGCTGGCTGAAGTATATTCTTTTCCCTCATCCAGTTTATCGTTTACATCCTTGGCCTTGACTGTATAGACTGCGTCCTGGGCCGCCTGCTTTGTTTGATTCAATCCTATTTTCTCAGCAAAGCTTCCGCTGATTGCAAATCCGTTTTCCTTGCCGGTTTCCGCTGATGTCAATGACAACGATACCTTTCCGGCAGATTCCTGCATTTCTGCTGTCACCCCTAGATCTAGCCGGTTGATTTCGTCTGCAATAGCGCTGTACAGTTCCTTATTTGTTTTTACTGCTGTTGGGTCAACCTTTATTTCTGCTGTGCCTTCCTTTGTGGCCAAGGTAAAGGAGCCTCCTTCTAACGGCGCTCCTCTTCCCCATGTGCTGTTGCTTTGGTTGGTTTGTGCTGCCGCTACCTGCTGCACCTCTACATGGTACTCTGTCGGCGATGTAAGCTTCCCTACTGCCTGTACGCCTATAACGTCTTTCGCTGTAGATGTGGCCGCCATTTGATTGGCAGCGCCATTTACTTTGCTGTCAGACAAATCCTTTGCCGCCTGCTGCAAACGTGTCATACTTTGTTCGTACCGCTTTAGGAACTCCTGTGAATCCTTACGCAGAGAGGATGATACAGTGTTGTCCGTCCGCGGGACTGGCTTTACATTGGCGATAGAGTCCATTTTTTTAGAGAAGACTTGGGCCAGCTTCACATTATTCATGGCCGCCATGTTATACCAGTTTACACTCCGCATGGGATTTAAACCAATTGAACTTATGTTCATTGCCATATACATTTCCCCCTTCCTCCAGGTTGTTATACGCGAAAGCCGTGCTGCGGCAGTAAAGCTTATATTTGTTCCTCAAACAAGTTCCACTTTGAAAATTAAGAATATTATCCCTTCTAAAAACTATATCGGCAGAAACATCTAAAAATTAAGCTCTTTTCCCCGCCTGAATCAATAATTTTCCATTTGTTTCTATAGCAGTCCAAGGAAATAACGCATTGCCACTATGAGCTTTTCTTGGACTGCTATAAAGATCAGGCCCCTGCCACCGAAGTTAGTTTTTCAATCTCTTCTTCTTTTAACAAACTGGAACAATCAAGTACCATCACAACTTTTTCATCCAATTTAGTAATCCCAGATAAATACTCGCTGACAGACTCCCCGTCCATCTGTGGCGGGGGGGAGATATTTTCCGGCAAAATCTCCATTACCTCGTTTACAAGGTCAACTGCAATTCCATAGAGCTTTTCCCGAACTTCAATAATGACAATACAAGTACGTTCGCTATATTCTACTTGGGGCTTGCCCAAACGCATCCGAATATCAAGGATCGGAACAATGGAACCTCTCAAATTAATGATGCCTTTCGCATAAGGTGGATAATCTGGAATCTCTACAATTTTCTGCGTCCTTATAATCTGCATTACATTTACAATAGAGACCCCAAACAACTGGCCATCTGCCCAAAAAGTTAAATACTGATTTTTTAGAGCATTATCAGCATTATTTGCTTTTGAACTGATCCATTCACTCATGTTCGATCCTCCTAAAACTTCATAGTAAGAAAACAAATAATCGCAAACTGCATATTGAACCTATTATAAATAATACCCTACTTTTTCCCTTTTGCCAATAGTTTTTTATAAATTCAGTTTTGCTTTTTCCAATAAAAAAGCCCTGCCAAAACTGACAGGGCATATTTTATTAACGTGTGCCAATATAACTTGCTGGATTTTTAACCGAACCATAGCTTCTGAACTCGATATGTAAATGCGGTCCAGTAGCATTACCGGTCTGGCCAACAGCAGCGATGGTCTGACCCTGATTTACCTTTTGCCCAGGGGTGACATACAAGGCGCTGCTATGGAGATACCAAGTTTGTAAGCCGCCGCCATGGTCAATAACAATGTACTTCCCGTAACCGCCTCTCTGTTGGGCAACTACGACAGTACCGGAGGCGACAGCATAAATAGGCGTACCAGTAGAAACAGCAATATCCATACCAGTGTGCCCCCAATATCCATACAGTCCACAGCTTACATATCCGCCGGAACCACCAACAGGCCAAATATAGCCGTTGCTGACAGCAGAACCGCCAGAAAGAGGAGTAGACGGCGGGATATAAGAGGAATAAGACCGGCTTGGAGCAGCAGTCATAGCCCCAACAATAACCTCCTGGTCAACAGGTTCAACGAGGGTTTCAGTTGAAATAATATTTCTTTCGGAAACCATACCGTTAATATAGACAACTTCTTCTTCAACTTCCCTAAGCCCATTCTCACCAGTAGATACGACCTTTGAGTAACTGGAGTAGTACTTGCTGTCAGGGGTTTTGTTAATTTTAAAGGGAATTTCTTCGGTATAGGTTTTAGTATAGGTGGCTTTCACACCAAGGAGGGGGACAGACTTGCTGATAAGAACTTCCTGCCCAATCAGCAGTTTGGTATCAATGCCAGGATTTAGTTCCCGCAAACTTGCAAGGCTGATTCCATTGCTGCGGGCAATCGTAATAGGAGCATCGCCAGCCTGGGCGATATAAATTTTTTCCCCCTCTACCTCGGAGGAAATATATTCCTCAATGTTGTTCAGCTCCACCACAGAAGAAACTGGATAAAGCCCCTGACGGACTTTAATTTTTGAGGTAAATTCAACTTTCGCTTCAGGATATTCTTCTAAATAAGGTTCCTTCAGCGATTCCAAAAGCATCATCATAGATTGGCCGTCGGTGGTTGCGCCGATAAAATCGTCGTCAATGTATAACCCGTCAGCCTGAATGATTTCATTGCCGGAGGCTTGAATAATCTGGTCAGCCAGTGTAAAAGAATCGGAAAGCTCTTGATTGTCTGCCACGCATAGGGTAAATTTGGGTACTGCGTCCAAAGGTTGTTGGTATTCCTCGTAGATCATGCGGTCACGCATCATCTGTTTAGCGTCGTCAAATATACGTTCATCGGTAATATATCCGATATTTTTCCCATCGTATTCTACAGAAAGAACAAACGGCAGAGAAGTAAAATACCGAACCGTACCAATCAGCGCCCCAATTGCCATAACCGGACAGACATAATTGAGAATCGTAGCAGTGAGCTTCCAAAGATATTTTAAGCCAAACAAAACAGCGGCGCCGGGACGGAAGGTTTTAACCTTCATTTCGCCGGCAATGCCGGGCGCATCTGTCGGAAGGGGCTTCCACCAAATCGCGCGGTATTCCTCACGCATCCGTCGGAAAGATGCAGCAAAGCCTGTCTCCCTCAGGGAAGCGCGGGTTTTTGCGAACCAATAACGAGCCTTTTCCTCCATATGCCTGCCGAATGAAAGGGCGGAGGCCCAAATATGGCTTTGCATACGAACCAAAAGGTTCAGAAGGAAAGCTCCGGTTTCAAAAGATATATGAAAAAAGAACTGGCTTACAGTTGTCCAAAGCTGCCCCAGCCAGACACTAACGGAAGAATTCTGATTACTGGATTCATCTGAATGTCCATCCGCAGCGTTGGTCTGGCTTAAAGAACTCATGGCTATCATCTCCTTTACAATTCCCTTTTTCAAATTGTTAAAAGGCCGCCAGATCGAATTTCAAACTTGGCCTGGCGGAACTTAGAGCCTGTTTAGGATCTCAATGTGTGCGGATTAGCGAGCGGATTTTTTGCCCAGCAAGGCAAAAATTCGCAGCAATCCTGACGGATTGCAAGGATTTTTAACGCAGTCTGGGCGGAAAATCTGCCGCTAAGACGTGCGCGGGGAGATTCTAAACAGGCTCTTAAACCTATATCGGTTATATTATACCGTTTTTTTCTTCAAATTGCAACCCCAAGCCCTTATTCTGAATGATGCTAATTGAAATTCACCATATTTTTCAAAAAAATAATTAATTTTTATTAAACACGCACAAAAACAAAACCATTCAGCATTGGGGCGCAAAACATTTTTAAGTCTTCCAAAATCTTTTTAGAGGGAAGGAAAATCGTGGAAGACAAAGTTGAAAGGGAAATAGGAGGGGATGTATAGGACGGATAAAAATGCCGCACCCCAACGATGAATTTAATTTTAGGATACCAAAATTTGACGGATAAAGCAATAGAAAATTATGAACAAATATAACGAACTATCTGTTTTCTGTGTGAAGGGGTAGGAGGACATCCTGCGAAATAGATGTTTCCTTCATAACACGGACAAGTTCCCCTTCCCATGGCCGGCTGAATTCCATCCATTCCTTTGTAATTGGATGGCAAAAGCGAATTCGATAGCATCGAAGCATTTGGTGTGGGGTTAATGTAAGGCTTCCCCCATACAGGTCATCTCCAGCAAGGGGATGGCCAATAGAGGAACAATGCACCCGTATTTGATGCGTCCGGCCTGTTGCAATCCATACACGGAGGAGCGTATGCCCTTCCACAGCTCCCGGATGCTTCCCCAGATCCACTTTCCCATATGCCACGGTTTGATATCGGGTAAAGGCCGTCTGTGCTCCTTCCTCTCCATCCTTTGCAGGCAGGCGCAAAGTAGATATTTCGTTTAATCTGCGGATGGGGGTATCAATCATTCCTTCTGTTCTGTCAAATTTCCCCTCAGTCAGCGCCAAATATTCTTTTTCCAGTTTTCCGTTCAGCTGGGAAGAAACATATTCGTTTTTTGCGATTACTGTCAATCCAGTAGTATCCTTGTCCAAACGGTTTACCTGTCGAAAAGGGATAGAAAGCTGGTGGGTAAGGCAGTAATGCGCAAAAACATTTGCAAGCGTATCCTGCCTGTGCCGTTGGGAGGGATGGCAGGGCATGGAAGCAGGCTTATCATATATAAGAAGATCGTCGTCGTCATAGATAATTTCAGCTGGAAGATCAGAGGGCGGTTCACTGCCGATTTCATCCGCCAGCTCCAAACGGAGGATATCCCCTGCCTGAAGCCTGTCAATCGTCCGGGTATGTTCTCCATTTAATAAAAGCCCTGTTGGGGATTTTTTCAGTTTGGTAAGAACCCGGCTGGAATAATGGTGGCAGCGCAGATAAGCTTCTACAGTCCAGCCCATATGTGCGTCGCTGATTTCATAGGAGTATACCCTCATATAAAATCCTCCTGTATCGCCAGATGATTTTGTGCTGTTTCTTACCAGATTATAGCACATTTTTCCAGAGATACAAGAACGAGTATTACAATTTATGGAAAATGGCGTTTATATTGAATATTTCTCTCTGGAATACCTGCTAAATGGAAAAACGTTTGGCAGCAAATACTGCCGCCTGTATTTGCTGTTCCCCAACGTCTCCCCAATTCAAAAGTTCAGCCGCCCGCTTTGGGGAAGCAAAAACCCTGTCATACGTTCTTCCTGTATCGGGGTCAGGGCGCTTAGCGCCAATCCTTGTGATTTTAGCCGCCATTCTTACCTGGGCATAGGGTGGAATATTATTTTGTTCATCAACCAGTTGATAGCCAAGCATGACAATATTACAGGCTGAAATATTTACCTCTTCATCCAATTCTCTTTTCAGGGTATCCTCCATACTGCTGTCCTCTGGTTCTGGTTTTCCGCCAGGAAGGGAATAATGTTCTCCATCTTTCTTCAGCAATATCTTCCCATCTTTTGAAAACACAATTCCGTAAACCTGTTTTACAGGCAGTTCAGGAGAAACCTCCCCATCCACCCATTTATAAATGCCCATTAATGTAACACCTCAACCTCCAAAAACTTCTTTTGCCTTTTCCATCCGTTGGATAACCTGGACGCCAAAGGGACAGTTGCTTTCACAGCTCCCACATGCAAGGCAGTCCCCGCCATGTGCCGAAAGCGCGGCATAATGCTGCCGGACAGTATCTGGTACAGAACCATGGATCAGGGCCAAATCCAAAAACTTATTGACCTGTGCAATGTCAATCTGTGCAGGGCATGGCAGGCAGTGATTGCAATACATACATTTCCCCCGCATAGAATATTTGGGGGTAGCAGAAAGGACTTTGGCATAATCCTTTTCCTCATCGGACAAATCGAAATACCCTGCCGAAACCTCCAACTGTTTAAGCGAGGAAATCCCCGCCAGTACGCTGCAAACAGCCGGACGGGTCAGGGCGTAATGGAAACATTGTCCTGCCGTCAAGGCAAAGCCGAATGGGGAAGCTTTCTCGTTCAGCAGCATCCCGGCTCCTAAGCTTTTCATTACCGTAATGCCTACGCCCAAAGCCTCGCAGGTTCGGTAAAGTTCCGCCCGTACTGGGTTCGGGCCGGAAAGCACAGGGCTTTGAAATGTATCCTTTACAAAAAGATCATCACATTTTGTATCTTCCGGCAGCAGGTCATAGGCTGGATTCAGGCTGAACATCAAAACATCTATCAGACCTGTTTTCACTGCCCGCAAAGCCACTTTGGGGTTATGTGAACTCATACCGATAACACGGATGGTGCCTTTGGCTTTCAGCTCTTTAGCGTATTCAATGATCGGCCCGCCGAAAACTGTTTCAAAATCCTTGTCGCTGTCCACATAATGGATCATGCCAATATCTACATAATCCGTTTGAAGCCGCCTCATAAAGTCTTCAAAGAACTCCCGGCATTGGGCAATATCGCGGCTGCGTATGTACTGGCCGTTTTCCCAACAGGAACCAATATGTCCCTGCAAGACCGCCTGTTCCCTGCGTCCAGCCAAGGCGCGGCCTAAATCAGTACGGACTTGGGGTTCTGACATAAACATGTCAAAAATATTGATTCCCTTTTGCAGCGCCCCATGGATAAGGGGTTCGATTTCCTCATAAGGTTTCCCTTGCAGATGCTCGCATCCAAAACCAATCTGGCTGACTTTGATACCGGTTCTTCCTAATGTTCTATATTCCATTATAGCTTGTGCCCCTTTCTATATTTTCTGTCTGGAATAGAGACTGTTGTAAAACCATTATAATTTATTATTAACAATTATACAATCCCTAGCTTAACATATGTTCGGCAAAAACAAAAAGGAAAAGGGATTCTGGACGAAAAAACTTCATCCAGAATCCCTTTTCAGTTATCTTATATTCAAGAGGAAACTTGGAGGTTTTGTCCAACTCTGCGGAGTTGGACGAAGCGGAAGAAAGCCCGCCTAATGGGGCTGCCCGCCCCTAAGCTGGTACCAATCCCAATCTTATCTCACCCTCTGAGCAATTCCAGCGGGCTTTTGATTTTGAATACTGACGAAACGGTTAGTTATC
>CAOJXI010000058.1 GCA_948465665.1 uncultured Clostridia bacterium
TTAATCCGCCCCAGCTTGTACTCATCTTAGCTTTCTCCCGCAAATTTGCTTTACTGTCTTTTACATGATATTGGGAATTATGGAGAAAAATTTACAAATATTACTTGCAATTTTCCCCTATTTGTTGTTAAATAAGAACAGAAACCTTAACCTGTCCTGCTATTTTATTGGGACGGAAAATTATACAAAAGTATAGGAGGAATTACCCATGAAACTTTTTATTGACACCGCTAATGTGGATCACATCCGCGAAGCCAATGATCTGGGCGTTATCTGCGGCGTAACCACCAACCCTTCCCTTATCGCCAAAGAGGGCAGGGATTTTAAAGAAGTTGTAACAGAAATTACCTCTATTGTTGATGGCCCCATTTCCGCCGAAGTTATTTCTATGGAAGCCCCTAAAATGGTGGAAGAAGCTCTGGAGCTGGCGAAAATTCATAAAAACATAGTCATTAAAATCCCCATGTGCGCCGAGGGGTTGAAAGCCACTAAAATCCTCCACGAGAAAGGCATCCGTACCAATGTCACCCTGATTTTCTCGGCAGTGCAGGCTTTGCTGGCTGCCCGTGCAGGCGCGACCTTTGTCAGCCCCTTTTTGGGCAGGCTGGATGATATTGGACAAGATGGTATGATTCTGATTGAAGATATTGTTGATATCTTCGACACCCATGGGATTGAAACCGAGATTATTGCCGCCAGTATCCGCCATCCCATCCATGTTCTGGAGGCCGCTAAAGCAGGTGCCCATATTGCCACCATTCCTTATGCAACCATTATGCAGATGATTAAGCATCCTCTGACCACAGCGGGCATTGAGCGGTTCCTGAAAGATTGGGAGACTGTCCCCAAAAAATAATTAATAGATATCCTTTATGGAAGGGGGCGACGGACGGCTTGTACTGCCGCCAGCCGTCCCCTTTCCAACGTAAATATGTTGATTTTGAAAGGAGTTTTTCCTATGAATATTGATTTAACCCGGTTCCGTCAGCCCTGTGCCTGCGGACACACCCATGAAATTACTGCAAAAACCGTTTTGATTGAAAGCGGAGCTATTCAAAAGCTCCCCCAAGTTGTCAAGGAATGTGGCCTAGAAGGGAAAAAGCCCTGTATCGTCTGTGACGAAAATACCTATGAAGCTGCTGGAAAACAGGTTTGCCAGGTACTGCCGAATCATAACCTGGTTGTTTTAAAGGCTGAAGGGCTGCATCCCAACGAGGACGCAATCAATGGCATCAACGCTGGGTATCAGGATTCTGATTATGTCCTTTCGGTAGGCTCCGGGACGCTGAACGATCTGGGAAAATATGTGGCGAATGAACATAAAGTTCCTACCCTTTCCGTTGCAACTGCTGCATCTATGGACGGTTTTGTTTCCACGGTAGCAGCCATGACCCTGAACAACTTTAAGGTGACAAAAATTTGTCCTGCTCCCATAGCGGTAGTGGCTGATACAGACATATTCTCAAAAGCTCCTTACCGCCTGACCGCTTCCGGTATAGGGGATATTATCGGCAAATATACCGCCCTGTCTGACTGGCGGATTTCCCATGAAGTTTGGGGCGAGTACCTTTGTGAGAATATTTTTGATATAGAATACTCCGCTGTTGTAAAGGTAGCCGAAAATATTGACAATATCCGCGCCGGGAAGAAAGAGGCCTATGAAGATTTGATGTATGCGCTGGTGCTGTCCGGCTTAGCTATGCAGATGATGGGCAACTCCCGGCCCGCTTCCGGCTCAGAGCATCACCTGTCCCATTTCTGGGAGCTTAACATCCTCAACAAGAACCATAATGGTCTCCATGGTGAAATGGTAGGGGTTGGCCTGGCATGTGTCACCAAGGTTTACAAAGACTTTATGGCAAAAACCACCGATCCTGCTGCCATTATCCACCCATACAGAGGGATGGATCACGAATCCCTAAAAAAAGTGCTGGGCTTTATGTATGAAGATGCCATCAAGGAAAGCACCCCCGATGATATGCTTAATGTTACCCCTGAAAAGGTAATTGCCGCCTGGCCAAAAATTCAGGAGATTATAGGGAAGATGCCCTCACATGAGGAAATTTTGGATATGCTTCACCGCGCAGGTGCGCCTTCTACTATGGAAGAAGTGGGAGTGGATTCCAAGCTTCTGCCCGATTATCTGAAATATTCCCCCTTTATTCGGGGCAGAATTACTTTGGTAAGGCTGATTGACCTGATGTTTTCTTAACTAATTAGGGAAGGGGGAATCTTATGTCTGAACCTGCAAGCAAAATGCCTTTAACCTATGCTGACTATCTCGCGGATGAAAGTAATGACCGGTATGAGCTTTTTGATGGTGAAATTGTAATGCAGGCCGCTCCATCCTCTGTTCACCAAGAAATCAGTATGGAGTTATCCCGGCAGTTTGCAAATTATCTGATTGGGAAGAAATGCCGGGTTTATCATGCACCTTTTGATGTAAGACTTTTTGAAAAAGAGGGGGATTCCCCCAAAGATATATACACCGTTTTCCAGCCGGATATTTTTGTTATATGCGATAGGAACAAAATAGATAACCGCGGCTGCAAAGGCGCGCCGGATTTAGTAATTGAGATTCTTTCCCCTTCTACGGCAAGGTATGACTGGATTGATAAAATGAACCAATACCAAAAAGCCGGAGTCCGGGAATACTGGATTGCAGACCCGCAAAATCAGTTAGTCCATGTTTTTCTCTTAAAGGATGGACAGTTCTTTCCCCAAAGAGTATACGACAGAACCGAAACCGCTGAGGTAAACGTTTTAGACGGCTGTTCCATAGACTTAAACCGGGTATTCCCGGAACAAGCTGAAAACAACTAAAAATGAAATGCTTCGCTATGGGGCGTATCCATACAGCGCCCCCGCTGGCGGAGCATTTTTTCTCAAAAAGGAGAAAATAATAGGATGGATGAACAAATTTTCACCGATATCCGGGAAAGCTACAATATCAAGCTCCAGAACAGAGCCCTGATTGACGGCGGATGGCAGAATAGATTGTGGAAAGCTTCAGACGGGCAGAGGGACTACCTGGTCAAACGGTTCAGCGAAAAACGGTTTTCCAGGCAAAAACTGCTGAATATTGAAGCCGCTCTCCAGCGGCAAATCAGGCTGGAACCCTGTGGTGTTCCAATTCCCCATATTTACCTATGCGGACAGAAAGCAATCCGTTTTTTGGACGGCACTGCCTATATGTTGATGGATTTTTCACCGGGCAGGAATGAGACAGCCCAGTCCATTACGCCCGCTCAGATGAAAAGCCTTGGGGATGTCTGCGCCAGGATACATAAAGCCTTTTCCCAACTGCCGGTTTCGACCGAAGACACACCGCCTGATATTTTGGCACTGCTGGAAAAGCATATTGAGGAGCAAAGGCGGAATCTTTCCCCTGATGCACCGGAGGGTTTCCAAAGAATGTTCCTTGCAGGAAAAAATATTTTCAAACGTTTGCCCGACGGGCTTTTTAACCGTATTCCTGTGGGGTTTTCCCACGAGGACTTTACTCCTGATAACGTGCTGTTTGATGGAAACGGCGTGACGGCGGTAATTGACTTTGACCGTAACTGCTGCTGCTATCCATGGCACGATATTGGCAGGGCTGTCCTGTCCTTTGCCCTGGACTTGGAGCGGCTTGATATTACCAAAATACAGGTGTTTATAGATGGATATTCAGAACACATCCCTTTGACATGGGGAAATGTGGCAGATTCCCTGCGGGCGGCATGGTGTATTGAATTCCCATGGTGGGCTGCCCCCTATTTTTTTACAGACAAATTTAAAGGAAAAGCGGTCAGATACAGGCAGGAAATCCAATGGCTTACTGAAAACTGGGAGGAATTAAATCGTTTACAGGAAGGAAATTCAGCATATGGACAAACCGAAAATGATTTTATTTGACTACGGAGGGACTCTCCTGTATGAGCAGAATTTTGATTTCCGTCGGGGGGAACAGGCTGTATTCCGGCATATAAAGGAGAACCCTCACAATACCACTCTGGAACAGGTGGGAATACTTGACAAGGAACTTTTCGGGAACGCTGACAAATGCCGGAAAATGGGATATGAAATCCATGAATTGCCGCTGCTCAGATGCAAATATGAATCCCTTGGAATCAAATTTGATATTCCTCTTGAAGAGGTGGAAACGCTTCTTTGGGACAATGCCAGCGAAGGCGGAAAAATGCCTTATATCTCAGAGCTGCTAGTATTTTTGGACAAAAGCGGCATTAGGACAGGGGTTATCAGCAATATTGGATGGTCTGGAAATGCGCTGTCCAGAAGGATCAACCAGCTTTTGCCTGAAAACCATTTTGAATTTATCCTAGCGTCCAGTGAGTATGCTGTCAGAAAACCAAACCCTGTTCTATTCCAGGTCGCCTTAAATAAAGCTAACTTATCCCCAGATGAAGTCTGGTATTGCGGCGATAACATCCAGGCAGATATTTTCGGCGCCCATGGGGCAGGGATTTTTCCTGTCCATTATGAAGGGAGGCTTCCTAGAGCTGCTGAACGGGGAATTCAGGAACCGGTTGGGGAAATTGGCTTCCCCTATCTCCACATCTATGACTGGCGGGAAATAATCTCCATTTTAGAACCACTGAATTGACAAAGTTTGATATTGCAGCATTGATTTTCAGCCCGGACTGTGCTAATATGGATTTGGATTTCATCTTATTTGGGAAAGGGAGACATAATATGCAGACAACCTACTATAAAGAGTACAGCACCAACCTGGGACGGGATATGGAATTTAAAGTTTATGGCCATGGCGGAAAGCCCTGTATTGTTTTCCCATGCCAAAACGGCCGTTTTTTTGACTTTGAAAGCTTTGATATGACCAATATTGCCGCCCCATGGATTGATGAAGGCAAGCTTCAGCTATTTTGTGTGGACAGCATTGACCTGGAAAGCTGGTCTGATACTTACGGCGATCCCCGCCACAGAAGCGAAATGCAGGAACGGTATTTCAACTATATTATTGACGAACTGGTTCCCCGGATCCATGAAATTAACGGCAGCGGGCTGAAACTGATGGCCACCGGATGCAGTATGGGCGCTACCCATTCTGGGATTGTTGCGCTGAGAAGGCCGGATATTTTTGATAGCTGCATCTGTATGAGCGGGTTTTATCATGCAGGGTACTTTTTTGGGAATTATATGGACGATTTGGTTTATAATAATTCCCCGGTGGACTTTATCGCAAATATGCCGGACGATCACCCTTATATTGATATGTATAACAATAACCGCTTTATTTTCTGCGTGGGACAGGGCGCCTGGGAAGATGAACTTTTAGACAGCACCCGCAGGCTCCAGGCGGCTTTCCAGCAGAAGGGGATCCATTGTTGGGTTGATATCTGGGGATTTGACGTAAACCACGATTGGCCCTGGTGGAGAAAGCAGTTCCCATACTTTTTGGATAAAATTATTTAAGGTGAGTCTGGTAAAGCTCATTTGCGGGGAGAGCTAGGACGAGTACAAGCTGGGGCGGATTAAAAAGGTTTCGGGTCCAGGGGGCTTTCCTCAAAAGCCCCCGGCAGGTCCAGGGCGGCGCCTTGGTCGCGTCCGCAGACGCGAAATCCCCAGCTTGCCAAAAGTAAACATAAGCCTCGCCTAAGAGCCTGTTTAGAGGAAATTTTCATCGAACTTACGTTATTTAAAAGACAGGCGCTGCCCCAAAAGAGCAGCGCCATTTCTGTTTTAAGGGGGAAAAGCCAGGATTACAGATGCTTTCTAACTTATAAAACATTATAAAGGATTGGTATGGAATAAAATGGAAAACAAAATTCCAGCTCAAAAAATTTTAATTGCAGTATTAATTATCTTGGTTGTGGGTTCGCTTGTGGCTTGGACATTGATTTTCAGAAACAGAGGGGAGCTTTTTGCCGAGGTTGTCGTCCAGGGGGAAACTGTAATGGAAATCCCCCTAAACCAAAATGAAAATTCTGTAATATGGGACTTGCAGGATCAGTACCATGTCCCTGTACACCTGGAAACAGAGCACGGGCGCATACGGTTTGTCGATGTAGATTGTCCAGACCATATCTGTGAAAATACCGGCTGGCTTTCCTTAGAGTATCAGTCCGCTGTGTGTATGCCAAACCGGACTGTTGTTACTATATATCCCAGAAAATAGTTCTTATAGCATCCCACCGAAGTCATAGATGTATTTCTCACTCATTTCCTGCTTTTGCGGAAGCAAGGGGAATTTGTATTGTGACAGTAGTCCCCTTCCCCTCCACGCTTTCCAAGGTCAAAGTCCCTCCATGCAGATTAATAATCTCGTCTGCCACAGCCAATCCAATCCCAGAACCCCTTCTGGTTGAGTTGGCTTTAAAAAACTTTGCCTTGACGTTTGGCAAATCCTCCTTAGAAATGCCGATGCCGGTATCGGCAATAGAAATGACGGCAAAATCCCCCTGAACTCCGGCGTTGACTGTAACGGAATCCCCGCTGTCAGAGTATTTCAGGGCATTGTCCAAAATATTGACGAATACCTGGCGGAGCCGGTTTTTGTCCCCTATCACTGTTAAAAAGATTTCCGGTTCATCATACAGTAACTGAAGCCCCTCGCGTTTGGCGCGCTCGGTAAACATCAAAACCGCCTCGCTTAGTTCCGCGATCAAATCCATTTTGCTCATAATCAGGGACAATCTCCCGGTCTGCATCCTGGAAAAATCCAGCAAGTCCTCTACCATAGAGGAAAGCCGTTCTGTTTCGCCAATAATAACCTGCATCCCTTTTTTGATGAGTTCTTCATCTCCTGCCCCTGCATCCCGCAGGGTTTCGCCCCAGCCTTTAATGGCAGTAAGGGGGGTGCGCAGCTCATGGGAAACAGATGAGATGAAATCATTTTTCACCTTGTCGGCATTGGCAAGTTCATCGGCCATATAGTTGATAACATCAGCTAAATCCCCTATTTCGTCATCATGTTTCTTTTGTATTTTGGCTTGGAAATCCCCTTGGGCAATCCGTTTTGCAGCATTCCCCATGGCGTCCAGAGGGGCAATTATGGAATTAATGAAATAGGAACTGGACACTGCCACAAACAGGATTACCATCAGCCCCAGGGCAACAATCAATAGGATGACAACGAAAATCTGTTTATCTACTGCCGTAAGGGAGACAGACAGGCGGATTGCAGATAGATCCTCTGTAACAGTCGGCGCCCGCTTGGACAATGACATAACATGTTCACCGTTGCTTTGTCCCTGGTGGACGCTGGAGCCGCTTGGGGAAATCAGGGATTCCTTATAGTCGGGGGAAGAAAGTTCTTCGCTGCTCTGGAACCCGCTGGATGTAATCACCACAATTCCGCGCCCATTAATGGCCATAAGCTCCATCCGGTTTTTGTCCTCAAAATTAGCCACCATAGAACGGATTTCGTTTGTCAGGTCGGCGGTATTGTCATTGGAATAGTTGTCCATCAGTGCTGAAAGTGAGGTCATACGTGTTTCCAGAGCCTGGCGCACCAGCCCATAATAGTACTCCCGTACTGTCAGCGAGCCTGCAATTACCAGTGCTGCCAGAATAACCAGGATTACACCAAAACTGTTTATCAGCCAACGGCGTGTAATGCGCTTAACTGCCATAGCGCTACCTCTCTTTCCACAGTCTTTTGAGGAAGCTTGTCTGTCAACCGTTCCACTTATAGCCGAACCCCCATACAGTTAGGATATACTTTGGGGCTGATGGTTCCTCTTCAATTTTCATCCTGAGGCGCCGGATATTTACATCAACAATTTTTTCATCCCCTGTATTGCCTTCTCCCCATACTTTATTCAGAATAGCGCTGCGCTCCAGCGCTACGTTTATGTTGGATAAAAACATCTCCATAATTTGGAACTCTACCTGTGTCAGATCAATTGGCTTGTTATTTTTTTGTAGGGAGCGGCTTTTCAGGTCCAGTACAAAGGGCCCTGAAACAAGCCCCTCGGACGGCTGACGGATTCCCGCCGCCATTGTCACCCGGCGGTGTACTGCATCAACCCGCGCTACCAGTTCCGATGGGCTGAACGGCTTTGTGACATAGTCGTCTGCCCCCAGCATTAGGCCGCTCACTTTATCCATTTCCTGGGACTTTGCAGAGAGCATGATAATTCCTATGGAATCGCTCTTTTTGCGTATTTCCTTGCATACCTGAAAACCGTCGATTCCAGGCATCATAATATCCAGTACTGCCACGTCAAAATTTCCGTTATTCTGTTCAAATACCTCTAAGGCTGCCTCTCCGTTTGGAACATCTGTTACATCGTATCCAGCCCGGCGTAAATTAATTACGACAAAGTCCCGAATTACGTCTTCGTCTTCAACAACTAAAATTCGCTTCATATGTTGTCCTCCTCAATATTAACGGCGTTTGTTGTCCCAGTTTCCTACAGAAAAACGAACATTTTCTCCAAATCTGTATAAGTGATTGTCAATTCCCCGCTTTCTGTTCCAGGGGGGATATAGGCGAAATATTCTGAATTTCCCTTTGTTTGGATAATCCGGTAGGTGTCTGCGTCGAATTTATCGTGATAATCTTTTGATGAATAAACCTTGATCCGAAGGAGCTCTTCCCTGAGCTGGCTTAATGACCCATTATAGACCCAGAAACGCCATTCATTGCTTTTGTCTTCCCGCGTTACTGTCACTTTGTCCCTCCAGGACATGGGGAATTTCAGCATGTATTTCGCTTCCAGGTTTACCACTGCTGGTATCAGACGGCTAATCCCATTGCTGTCCAAACAACTATAATTAATCAAATAAATGGAATCCTCCTGTATGTCCTCATATCCAGGCAGGGGTTCCGGCATAGGGATTTCCATAATCCCATCCTCATCAATATCCCGACAGGTTATTTCTAATGTCCGAACGGTTTTTTCGCTGTAATCGTCAACATCGTATAGCAGACGGGAGGTGAGCTGTTTTTTCTCCCTGTCATAATATAGTACATCTGTACAATACAGATCTCCAGCAATCCTCCCATCAATAAATACTGCGGGTGTTCGGTCAGCCAAAAAACTATATTTAACCTCAATATAGGAGGTAAAGGCATTTGTTAGACGGTATTCCTCTCCAATAATATCTACAATATTTTCCTCTGGAAGCAGGGAGGCAAGTTTTGCATCGACCGGTTTCGCTGAAGAATTGGCCTCTAATAACAGCAAGTCACTGTATTTACCGCCCGTCAACTGTGTTACCAGAAACTCCGAATAGGTGTTGGAAAATAAACTTTTCATCTGCCCGTTTTGAAAGTGATATAGGTTTACTGTTTTTAATTCCCGATTTGGCTGTTCCCAGCCAATGAGGATATCACATCCGCCCTGGCCCGATATATTGACAAATTGGATCTGGTCAATAGCATTGCCGTTTCCTGGATAAGTTTGAAGTGCTTTCCACCCTGCCCCGTCGTTATCTAATATACAGATTTGGGTTTGATACTCAATATTATTAGGATCATCATAAAAAACAAGCGCTTCTTCTTCCCCATCATTGTCCAAATCATACATTACAAATGCGGACAGATAATCCCCACGATGAGGATATTTAAGTTTCTCCGCCCTGCCTGCCCCGACCGCGGCTTCTAATGCCTGGGATATTTCTTTCTGTTCCGGCGTCAGTTTAGGAGGATGAAGCAGGTCATCTATACCAGGCTGGAGAAATCCTTCCAAATTAATGCTGTCACATCCAGGGAACAAAAACATAAATAGAAAACAAAATAGGCAAAGGAAAAGCCTTTTATACACCCTCACAGATTTTCGACCTTCTTTCTCCCAGTTTCAGACCTCTTTTGCTGCCTTTCAGGAAAACATCCCAAGCTTTTAGAGCCTGTTTAGGATCTCAACGTGTGCGGAATAGCAAGCGGATTTTTTGCCCAGCAAGGCAAAGAATCCGTACACAGCAGGGCTGTGCGCAATCCTGACGGATTGCAAGGATTTTTAACGCAGTCTGGGCGGAAAATACGCCGCTAAGACGTGCGCGGGGAGATTCTAAACAGGCTCTTAGAATGTATCAGGTTGTCTTTTGCTTTTAAGTTACCCGCCTTCTATGGATTTTTCTACCAAATTTTTTCCCCAGTATAGAAATATCTTTATTTTCTCTCATATTCATGTTAAAATAAGGAAGAGGAAACTAATCCTTTATTCTATCCACAATTTGTTTTTCAGCGTTCTTAATCAAATTCAGCAGGGAAGATGCAAAAAGAGGGTATTGTGCGGTCAGCGATTCTGTGGTAACAGAAATCGTATTGCTGTTTTCCGGGGAAGGTTTTTGCTCCAAACCGATATCCTGTCCAGCGGCAGCAGAGGCGGCATTGGTTTCACAGAGCATCATTGCAGCGGCTGTATATCCATTTGCCAGATGTTGGGGAATAGTAAACATTTGTTCCTGATTTTTAGGATTTGCAGAATATGCAATCCGAAACATCCTATAAACAGCAAGCATTAAATAAGATGAAACTTCTGAAAGAAGTACATGGTTGTTTAGCTTTTGAATCAAATCAAAAAGAATGTTTAGCGAATTGGCGATTAATTTTTTCTGAAGGAGAGGCATAATAGTACCAGAACCTTTGGTACGGTTTTCTTTTCCGGCAGCGTCAGGGTCGGGAATATCCTCCACCGTCAGCCGGGAACCTGTGGGCTCTGGGGAACGCCCTAAGAGGTAATCACAGGAAACACCATAAAAATCAGCGCATCTGACAAGAAAATCAAGTCCACATTCCCGGATTCCCTTTTCATAATGGGAAAGCAGTGCCTGGGATATTTCAAGTTTTTCAGCGGCGGATTTTTGGCTGATCCCCTTTTCCTTACGGAGAAGGGTTAAAATTCTAGGAAAATCGGTATTCATTTAGATAAACCTCCAAAATAATGAAAGAGGGGCAAGCGTTTCTGTCCCTAATGAGTTAATATGTATAAAATTTGGATGATAGGAACATTTCCCATTTATCAGGAGAAAGGCTCTGCTTTTAGGTCAACGTAACGTAAATTATAGTATAAACGTTACGGTTTGTAAAGGCAAAATCCTGTGTTTGTTGGTTTTTCCCAAAGGAAGCGTTAAAAATGATAGCAAAGGAATAGGCAATAGGAAGTGAAATACAGCATACCGCTGGCTGGGAAAAGCGGTGATGGCAGAAACGCCGTCGGAGGAATTGATAATGCTCACATATCGACTGCACTTGATAGCAAATGGCCTGACGGAAGCGAATTTGGAAGGAAGATATATTGGGGTGACAGATGAACCTTTATGCCCGGAAGGGATAAAAAATCTGGAGGGAATTCTGGAAAACAGCGAATATCCCAAAATCGAAAGGCTGTATACCAGCCCGGCCCTTCGATGCAGGCAAACGGCAGAAATGATATACCCCAATAATCGTCCCCGCATTGTAGAAAAGTTAGCAGAATATGATTTTGGGTCCTTTGAAGGGAAAACCATGGAACAGCTCCAAATTCTTTTTCCTAATAAATTTCCCCAATGGCTAGCAGGGGAAGCAGAGTCGGCTCCTCCAAAGGGGGAAAGCAATTTACAGTTTACAGAACGGATTGTAGAGGGATTGGATCAAATTATTCGTGAGATGATGGAGGAAGGGATTCATTCCGCCGCCCTTGTTACACATGGGGGAATTATTATGACCTTGATGTCTTTGTTGGCATATCCAAGGAAGGATTTCTCCCAATGGATAACAGAAAATGGCATGGGATTTACTGTATTGACCATACCGGCGCTGTGGACAAGGGACAGGGTTATAGAAGCATATGGGTTGATTCCAAGGTTTTATGCGGATGTAACGCCGGAGATGGCAAATACCTTTGGAATACGTGATACAGTTCGTCTGGTGGATGCAAGGAGAGATGGGGAAGATAATGAATTTGACGATTGGGAAAGCGATCCCATGTAGCACATAAGATGAGCAGCAACCTAAAGTAACTTAAAAAGGTTTGAAGGTCCAGGGAACTTTCCTAAAAAGTTCCTTGGTCGCGCTCGCAAGCACGAAACTCCCCTGCACCAACTTAAAAAATGTGAGTTCGATGAAAATTTCTTCTCTAAATTGTAAGGTTATGGTACTAGGTACGCCATCATGGCAAACCGTTGGTTTGCTGGATGGCTGCAAGAGGAAACT
>CAOJXI010000059.1 GCA_948465665.1 uncultured Clostridia bacterium
AACCGCGTGCCGAGGGTTCGAGCCCTTCTGCCCCCGTCGAATCCGGCTTAAACGGCGTGTTTAAGCCGGATTTTTGTGTTTTATAAACTTGTGATATTGCCGCATCTTGCTCAATTACTCGCCCTATGCTCTTCCCCCCAATGGCACATGGCCTCCATCACCGGGTAAAGGGAGCGTCCTTTCTCCGAAAGCGAATATTCTACCTTCGGCGGAATCTGCGGGTACTCGTGCCGGTCGATCAGCCCGTCGGCCTCTAATTCTTTCAGTTGGACGCTCAAGGTTTTGTAGGTGATGCTTCCCAGCAGGCGCTGCAGCTCATTAAGATGACCGCCGCTGATAATTTCTTCTGGACTTTTGAGCAGGCGGCGTCCTATTATCAGTTCGCGGTAGTCAACTACCTAGGGTTCCGCGACAAGAGAATGCTGCTGGCGGGCGGCTGCGGCGGCTCTTATGATCGAACGGCTGGATGAGGAAGCGTAACGGCAAAGTAGACACGATGAACATGGCCTAGGGCGGTATCTGCGCCCATGCTTTTCCACATCCACTCCAAAAACTATGTGCCGAGGGTTCAAGTCTTTCTGCCCCCGTTCAATCCGGCCTAAACGGCATGTTTAGTCCGGATTTTTGCGTTTTGTAGGTGGTACCAGCATCCACTTTATCCCCCTGGAAAACTGGCATTATGGGAGGTACCAATTTAGCAAAAACTTTGCAACCTCATTATTTTAGGAAGGCTATTCTTTCAGAAAATGGCTTTTTATTATTCTTACGCTGTAATACCTGGATAAATTCTCAAACAATCTTGACATTTTATAATAAAACACCTATAATTATGTTGATTAAAAAGGGGGTGCTTTTTATGCACGCTGAAATGACTTCTTTTCCCTCTGAGTTAATTTCCAAAATGGTTCACTGTGTTGAGGAAGCTGTGGGAAGTGATATTCGAGCTGAATGGCTAATCTTGCAACTTCCAATAGTATATCGTCACGAATTTGGGACTTATTAAATACAAATCTTATCAAAAACTTGAAAGATGATTGTACTGTTTTGACTACAAATAGATACCGTTGGCAAATGATGATTATTTTTGAGAAGAATATCCAATGTATTTTTACATTTATGCGTGAAAAACGGTTTGCACAGCTTTGCAGACTTCAATATAGCGGATGAGGGCGTTGTTGTTGAAAGGGTTATCCATCCTGAAGCACCGGAGAACCACCCGAACAGGGGCCTTGCTCTTACGAAAAAATCTCTTGAGAGGAAACAAAATAACCTGCACCAGAAGGAAGCTGCCCAAACGTCTGAAACAGAACAATAATTGGATAGAGAGGTGCTTTCACATGAAAACTTCCTTCAATGGGGAGCGTTTAAAAAAGGCAAGAATATATAGGGGCTTAACGGTAGCAGAATTGGCGGAGCGTATCAACTGCCAACGTCAGACTTTGTCCATGTATGAAATTTCTAAAAGCCAGCCCGCGGATTCCAAAACAGTTGAAGAGATTTCCAAAGTATTGGATTTTCCAATCGGCTTTTTTTATGAGCATCCTCAAAAAGGCTTGTCAGGAACCACTTATTTTCGCTCGCTGCTTACAACCAGCAAAAAATACCGTATGGAACAAAGTGTCAAAATGGATATCCTGGCGCAAATATATTCTATGATCCAGGACTACATTGAGTTTCCCCAGTACGTCCCACTTCGTTTGGATAGAAATCCACTTCCTGGCGTTGCTGCTGCCGCGCTTAGGGAACAGTGGGGACTTGGCCATGGGCCAATAGAAAATCTGGTTTCCGTTGTGGAACAGCATGGTATCCTAGTGACTTCCTTTAGTACAAGCACCAATGATGTTGATGCGTTCAGTGAATTTGTAGATGTTGGCGGCAGTCAAACTTATTTAATTGCATATTCCAACAACAAAACCTCCGCTGCACGAATCCATTTTGACGTTGCACATGAACTTGGGCATATTTGCCTCCACGAGTGGAGCGAAGATATTGAGGAGCTCCCGAAAGAAGAATTTAAGCGGAGAGAGCAGCAGGCCCATGAGTTTGCAGCAGCGTTTCTTCTGCCTGAAGAAACGTTCCGCCAGGATGTGGAAGCAGGCTCCCAAACCCTCCCATTCTATAAACAGTTAAAGAAAAAATGGAGGGTCTCTATTGCCGCTATGATGCGTAGAGCCAAAGATTTAGGCGTCATGACGTCCGAAGAGTATATAACGCTTATAAAAACGATGCAAAGAAGGGGGATTCGTAAAGAGGAGCCGTTGGACGATGTACTGATTACCGCGGGCCCGGCATTATTAAAGACAGCAGTAGTAATGCTTTTGCAGGAACAGGTTTTTACCCCTCAGGAATTTATGGAGGAACTGTCAGAACATTACGACCTGACTATCAATCCCTTAGAAGTGGAATATCTTTTGGATTTGCCCGCAGGGACGTTAGCGCCGCCCAAGGTCATTGCGTTTCGTTCGCTGCAAATAAAACAGAAAAAATGAGGGAGCTGTCATGATAACTGGAGAGTTAAAGAACAAAATCAACAGCCTGTGGGAAATCTTCTGGACAGGCGGCATTACCAACCCGCTGGATGTAGTGGAGCAGATGACCTATTTAATGTTCATCCATGACCTGGACGCAACAGATAATCTCCGGGCAATGGAAAGTACCATGCTGGGACTGCCTTACCAAAGCATCTTTTCGGAAAAGGTGCAGATTGGGGAGCGGATTGTCGAAGGCAGACAGCTTAAATGGTCGGAATTCCACGACTCCCCTGCCCCAAAGATGTATTCCACCGTGCAGGAGCTGGTCTTCCCCTTTATCAAGAACCTCCATGGGGACAAGGCAAGCGCCTACGCTAAATATATGAACGACGCGATCTTTAAAATCCCCACACCGTTGATGCTGGACAAAATCGTAACCGCCTTGGACGGAATCTATTCCCAGATGGAGCAGCTCCACGATATGGATGTCCGCGGCGACGTTTACGAATACCTTCTCTCTAAAATTGCCACTGCCGGCGTAAACGGCCAGTTCCGCACGCCCCGGCACATTATTAAAATGATGGTGGAGCTCATGGCTCCCGGCCCGGACGAGGTAATCTGCGATCCGGCCTGTGGAACCTCCGGCTTTTTGGTGGCGGCTGGGGAGTACTTAAAGGAACACCATAAAGAAGAAGTCCTTTTCAACAGGCAGAAAAAAGAACACTACATGAACCATATGTTTTATGGCTTTGATATGGATAGGACAATGCTGCGCATCGGCGCCATGAACATGATGGCCCATGGCATCGAAAACCCCATCATTGAATACCGGGACAGCCTGTCCGACCAGAACCCGGACCGGGAGAAATTCTCCCTGATTCTGGCAAACCCGCCTTTTAAGGGCAGCCTGGACGCGGATATTGTGTCTGATGACCTGCTCAAGCTCTGCAAGACCAAAAAGACAGAGCTTTTATATCTGGCGCTGTTCCTGCGGATGCTGAAAATTGGCGGGCGGTGCGCCTGCATTGTGCCGGACGGGGTGCTGTTCGGTTCCTCCAAGGCACATAAGGATATCCGGCGGGAGCTGGTGGAAAACAACCGCCTGGAAGCAGTGATTTCCATGCCGTCAGGGGTATTCAAGCCCTATGCCGGGGTTTCCACCGGGGTGCTGGTGTTTACCAAGACAGGGCATGGCGGGACGGACAAGGTATGGTTTTACGATATGCGCGCCGACGGCATGAGTTTGGACGACAAGCGGGTCCCCGTAACGGAAAACGACATTCCCGATATTGTGGCGCGGTTCCACAACCTGGCGGCGGAGGAAGAAAGGGCGAGGACAGAGCAGTCTTTCCTGGTGCCCAAGGCTGAAATTGTAGAGAATGGGTTTGATTTATCCATCAATAAGTATAAGAAAACAGAGTATGTACCGGTGGAGTATCCCCCGACCAGTGAGATTTTCGCAGAGCTTAGGGAGCTGGAGGAGGAGATTGCCAAGGGGTTGAAGGAGTTGGAGGGGATGGTTTGATGGCGAGGTTAGATGAAGTGTGTTCCATTAACATGGGACAATCTCCTGAATCTTCTACATATAACGAAACAGGTGATGGAATTCCTTTTTTTCAAGGGAATGCTGATTTTGGAATAATACATCCGACAGTTCGTATTTGGTGTACTTCACCAACAAAAATTGCTCATTCAGGAGACATTTTAATTTCTGTTCGTGCCCCTATTGGCGCATTAAATATTGCAGATATAGATTGTTGTATTGGCAGGGGATTAGCCGCTTTAACGGTGAATGAAAAACTTAGCCATAAAAAATATATATGGTATGCAATTCAAAGTAAGATTGATGAACTAAACTCAAAAGGGACAGGAAGTACATTTAAGGCAATTAGTAAAAACATATTGAGCGAAACAGAAATTCCCCTCCCATCTCTTGAAAGACAGCAAGACATTGCCACCACCTTAGACAAACTCACCACCCTGATTTCCCTCCGAAAACAGCAGCTTGCAAAGTTGGATGAACTGGTCAAGGCTAGGTTTGTGGAGATGTTTGGGGAAAGTCGCCTAAACCCTAAAAGCTGGAATATAGTGAAGTTGGAACAGATTGCAGATGTTGGTTCAAGTAAACGAGTGTTTATTGAAGAATTGCAAGATGAAGGAATTCCTTTTTATCGTGGTACAGAAATTGGTAGTCTCGCAGAGGGGAAAAAAATTACACCAGAATTATTTATTACAAGGTCTCACTATGAATCTTTATGTAAAACGAGTGGTAGACCATCTATTGGAGATTTATTAATGCCTTCTATTTGTCCAGATGGGCGTATTTGGTTAGTGAGCAACGATGAACCATTTTACTTTAAAGACGGGCGTGTACTTTGGATTCATCCTATATCTCATCAGATAAATAGTAATTATTTACGATATGTTATAAAAGAGAAACTTATAGCTGATTATGATAATGTCGCGTCTGGAACCACGTTCTCGGAATTAAAAATCTTTGCTTTGAAATCTTTGTCTATCATGATACCTCCTTATATACTTCAACAAATGTTTTCGGATTTTGTCCTAAAAATAGACAATAGCAAATTGACAATAGAAAATAGTTTAGATAAAATGGAAGTATTGAAAAGGTCATTGATGCAGAAATACTTTGGATGAGGTGAACTAAATGGCAATTTTGGAACCAAGAAATTGGATTGAACCTGTAGAAAAGCTGATTGAAACATTATTTAATGGAGTTGGACAATTTTATGAACCCATACATATTCGCCGTATGGCAAAAGCTCGTGCAAAAGAAATTAGTATAATAGGTAAAGCATTAACAGATAATTTACAATTGCCAATTAAATATGAAAATGGGAATATTTCAATAGATAGTGCAGATATAAAGGATTTTATTCAGCGTACAGAGAATAGATTTTTATTTCAAGAAATGCAAAAACAGCAAAATATTGAAAATGTATTTATGCTCGCATATAAAAATTTAGAAAATGAAACTCCTGTTACTAAAGATCCCGTAGATCCTGATTGGATATCATGTTTCTTTGATTCAGTTGCAAAGGTAAGCAACGAACAAATGCAAGTTTTATGGGGAAAAGTACTATCGGGAGAAATAAAGAAACCAGGTGAGTTTTCTTTACGCACTTTGAATACTTTAAAAAATATTAGTCAAAGCGAGGCAAATTCATTTAAAAAACTATCTCAATATATACTTGAATGTCCTAACAATTTCTCTAATATAAATTCTGACTTTTTTCTTTTTAAGTTTGTAGATATTGAAGCCTATAATAACATCAGCACTTTGGATATAAGTGCTCTAAGCGAAGCGGGATTAATAGCAACTGATCCTACATTTTCAATGGGTTTTGATCTGCAGTCTAAACACTCAGTATATTATGATGGAGGTAATTATTCAATTGAATTTGAGAATATGGGAGGTGCTCCAATAGACATAAATTATCCGTCTTATTTTCTTACCAAAGCAGGACGCGAACTCTTTCCAATTGTATTCGAGCCAATGTCTGATGACCATTGCATTCAATACCTAGAATACTGTGTAAAACAGATAGAAGAATATGTAAGATTTTCAGCACAAATTACATATTGTATTCCTGGTAACGTAAAGCTTAAAGTTTTAAAAAGGAAAATGATTCCATGACCAACTTCGCCTCCCTCCACACTGATCCCCAGTTCGGCTCTTTCGCCCCCGCCCTGGAATATTTTAGTTGATTTTTCCCAACCTATGCTATATATTTTAAGTAAAGGCCGCCTAAGCCTGAAAAGAAAGAGGTGCTTTTATGGGTAAAATCCTGGGAATTGCCATTCAAAATTACGGCACGCTGAAAAATGTAAAAATGGGCAAGCTATTCAGTGACCAGAGCAGTAAAGAGCTTGGCAATATGATTGCTGTCATCGGCGCCAGCGGCAACGGGAAAAGCACCCTTGCAGATGCGTTCGGCTTTATCTCCGACTGCTTGTCAGGGGATGTGGAATCCGCCTGTGACGCAAATAACCGCGGCGGATATGACCAGTTGGTTTCCCAGGATTCCGCTGAACCAATCCACTTTGAGATATATTATAAAGAGACAAGCAATTCCAGACCTATTACCTATGAGCTGACGATTGGAAAGGATAAAAAGAACCGGCCCTATGTAAAAGAAGAACGTCTCCGGCAGCGCAGACCTAAAAATAAAAACGGCCGTCCCCTTTCTTTCCTATACTTAATCGACGGAAAAGGATATGCCTTTTCAGGCACGGACGGCGGACAGGATGACAACGGCTCCATAGAAGGAAGCAAAGAAGAGGTTGAACTTTCAGATATCAGAAAATTGGGAATTGTGACTTTAGGCGCTATGAAACAATACTCCCGTATTGAAATGTTTCTTGATTTTCTGAAAAGCTGGTTCCTATGCTATTTTGCCCCAGATACAGCCCGGCAGGTACAGACATCCGCGCCTGCCCCCTATTTAAACCGCACAGGAAGCAACTTGAATAATGTGGCCCAATATATGTATCGTGAAAATCCCGATGAATTTAAAAAAATTCTGGCAGATATTCAAACAAAGATACCCAATATTACCCAGATTGAACCGGTCAAAATGCCAAATGGTCAAATGGTATTGGAGTTTTATCAACAAGGCTTTGACCATCCCTTTTTCTCCCCCCGTATGTCGGACGGAACCCTGAAGCTGTTTGCCTATTATCTTTTGTTACATGAAAAAAATCCCCGGCAGCTTGTTTTTATTGAAGAGCCTGAAAATGGACTGTACCATCAATATCTGACGGATTTGGCGATAGAGATGCGAAAAAACGTTGGCACAGGCTACACCAAGCAGTTGTTTGTCACCACGCACAGCCCCTTTTTTGTAAACGCATTGGCGCCGGAACAGGTTTGGGTGCTGGAAAAGGGGGAAGACGGTTTTTCTGCCATACGCCAGGCTTCATCCTATGAATTTGTCAGCGATTTAATTGAGGAAGGCGCTGAAATGGGAGATTTATGGTATAGTAAATATTTTGGCTGATGTGTGGAGGGGAGCATATTGTATTTTCAATTTCTGATTGAGGATATGTCAAGCGCGGAGCTGGTTAAAATTCTGATGGACAAGATAGCTGAAAAAAGCCAGAAAATTGAATATGACTGTAAATATTTCCATGGATTGGGAGGTTTTACTAAGAAAAACACAGTTAAGGAAACAAAGACCGGAAAACTGCTGAATGATCTTGCAACCTATCTGAAAGGATTCAGTAAAAGCCTCCAGAATATTCAGGCTGCTATTATCGTAGTGCTTGATAATGATGACCGCGATACAAATAATTTCCAGCGGCAACTCCGGGAAATTGCTGAACAGAATGAAATTAAAACAGACCATGTGTTTTGTATTGCCGTGGAAGAGGTGGAAGCCTGGCTGCTGGGAGATGAGGAAGCAGTCAAAGCAGCATATCCCAGCGCTAAATTACAGGTTCTGCATAGCTATGTACAGGACAGCATTTGTGGTACATGGGAGGTTCTTGCGGATACTGTCTATCCCGGCGGGCTCGCAAAGTTCCGCAAAAACTGTCCAACATATGTAGACGTCGGAAAATACAAAACCATATGGGCAAAAGAAATAGGGATACATATGAATATTTCAAAGAATAAGTCCCCAAGCTTCCAAACGTTTATTTCGGAAATTCAAAAGAGACTGCCCGCTTAAATGGAGGTACTGCCATGACCAACTTCGACTTCCTCCTCACCGACCCCCAATTCAATTCTTTCGCCCCTGCCGCTGTCGCCGCCGAAAAAATCTTTCAAATAGACCTGTCCTCCTGTATCGTGAACTGCCGCCGGGCGATGGAATTCGCGGTCAAATGGATGTACTCCGTTGACGGCTCCCTGACCCTGCCCTATGATACCCGCCTGTACAGCCTGATACATAACGAAGATTTCCGGGATATTGTGGGAACCGATATCTGGACGCGGATGGAACTCATCCGTACCCTGGGCAATGATTCCGCCCATCAAAGCCAAACTCATACCCGCCAGAAAGCGGAGCTGTGCCTGGAAAACCTCTACATATTCCTGGACTTTGTGGCGTGTTGCTATGGAACCAGCTACACAGAGGGCCAGTTCAGCCCCGCCCTGCTGGATAGCCAGCCCGAACCCACCCCTACACCTGTCCCGGAGGTGGATTTGGAAAAGCTCCTTGAAGAAAATCGGGCTATGCGGGAAGAACTGACCGCCCGCCGGGAAACCCAGCAGCAGGCATATGTCCCCAAGCCCTTGGAGCTGACCGAATACGAAACCCGGAAAATCTACATCGACGCAATGCTCACAGACGCGGGCTGGACTGCGGGGAAGGACTGGCGCAATGAAGTACCGCTTTCCGGCATGGCAAACAAGTCTGGGGATGGCTTTGCGGATTATGTCTTTTACGGGGACGATGGCCGTCCCCTTGCCATTCTGGAAGCCAAGCGAACCTGTGTGGATGTGTCCCAGGGCCGCCAGCAGGCAAAGCTTTACGCCGATATTCTGGAAAAGGAGTATAGCCGCCGTCCGGTGATATTCCTTTCCAACGGCTTCGAGACACGGATCAATGATAACCGTTACCCGGAGCGCAAAGTCGCGGCTATGTATTCCAAGCGGGACTTGGAAAAGCTGTTTAATCTGCGGGCTATGCAGACAAGCTTAGACCAGGTAAACATTTCAAAGAGGATTGCCGGGCGATATTACCAGGAGGGCGCGATCCGGGCGGTCTGCGATACCTTTGGCCGCCGTAACCGCCGGAAAGCCCTGCTGGTCATGGCAACAGGCTCCGGCAAAACCCGGACGGCTGTGGGCTTGTGCGACGTGCTTCTCCGGCACCAATGGATTAAGAACATCCTCTTTCTGG
Source organism: uncultured Clostridia bacterium (assembly GCA_948465665.1). GTDB lineage: Bacteria > Bacillota > Clostridia > Oscillospirales > Ruminococcaceae > UBA1405. Next base: position 9,341 of record CAOJXI010000059.1, read on the forward strand.
CAGACCGGACTTCCCTGGTAAGGCAGGCGAAAAAATCCTTTGTCAAGCTGCTGCCAGATTTATCCGTGACAAATTTGTGTGAAGAAAAGGACAATATGTCAGCCCACTGTGTGTTCTCCACCTACCAGACCATGATGAACTGCATTGACTCGGCAAGGGATCGGGAAGGGAAGCTGTTTACCTGCGGGCACTTTGATTTGGTGATCTGCGACGAAGCCCATCGCTCCATTTATAACAAGTATCAGGACATATTCACCTATTTTGACGCGCCCCTTGTGGGAATGACCGCCACCCCAAAGGATGATATCGACAAAAACACCTATGAGATTTTCGAGCTGGAAAACGGCGTCCCTACCTACGGCTATGAATTAGCCCAGGCGGTCAGGGATGGCTTCCTGGTGGATTTTATGTCAGTGGAAACCGGACTGAACTTTATTGAAAACGGGATTGTTTATGACCAGCTTTCAGATGAGGACAAAGCCGCCTATGAAGCAACCTTCAGCCGGGACGGGGAGCTGCCGGAAAGCATTTCTTCCTCTGCCCTGAATGAATGGGTCTTTAACGAGGACACCATCCGCAAAGTCCTGCAAATTGTAATGGAAAACGGCTTAAAGGTAGATTACGGGGCAAAGCTGGGAAAAACCATCCTCTTTGCCAAAAACCACGCCCACGCGGAAAAGATTCTGGAAATTTTCGGGAAAGCATACCCGGAATTTCCAGGCTATGCGGTGGTGATAGATAACCATATCAGCTATGCTGAGCAGGCCATTGAAGAATTTTCCGAGGGCAAAAATCTGCCGCAGATCGCCATATCGGTGGATATGCTGGATACTGGCATAGATATCCCGGAGGTTTTGAACCTGGTCTTTTTCAAAAAGGTGATGAGCAAAGCCAAGTTCTGGCAGATGATAGGCAGGGGAACCCGGCTCTGCCCTGGGCTGATAGACGGGGAGGATAAGAAAAAGTTTTACGTCTTTGACTTCTGCGGGAATTTTGAGTTTTTCCGCATGAACAAGAGCAAACCCGCCGCCGGGCAGGTTTCTCTGCAAAGCGCGCTGTTCCGGCTGAAAGCGGAAATTGCCTGGCAGCTTCAGGATTTGGCATACCAGACAGAAGCGCTGATCCCTTTCCGAAAATCCCTGGTGGAAGATATGGCTGGCAAGGCGCGGGAGCTGAACCGGGAAAATTTCGCGGTGCGGCAGCATTTAAAATATGTGGAGAAATTTTCTGTCCCTGAACAGTATAACGCCCTTACCTATGAAGATACCCTGATGATTGGGGCGGAAGTGGCGCCTTTGATTTTACCAGATGCGGATGATCCAAAGGCGCTAAGATTTGACGCTTTAATGTATGGGATTGAGCTGGCGTATTTGGCAGGCAGAAAGTATTCCCGCGCCCGCAGGGATTTGTTCCAGAAGGTCAGCGCAGTTGCAGGAGTCGCCAATATCCCCGAAATTATGGAGCAGAAAGAACTCATTGAAAACATTTTACATAACAGTTATCTGGAAAACGCGGGGGTCAATGAGTTTGAGAATATCCGGGAAAAGCTGCGCGGCCTTATGAAATATATCCCGGCGGAAAGCGCGGTTTATGAAACCAATTTTGACGATGAAATCCTGTCCGTTGAGTGGAAGGAAGCGGAGCTGGAAAACGACGACCTGAAAAATTACAAGGCCAAAGCGGAATTTTATGTCCGCCAGCACCAGGACGAGGCCGTAATTGCCAAATTAAAGGGCAACGTTCCCCTTACCCCGGAGGATGTAAAAGCTTTAGAGCAGATTTTATGGAGCGAAGTGGGAACCAGGCAGGAATATGAGGCGGAATGTGGTCAAAAGCCTTTGGGCGAATTTGTCCGGGAAATTGTGGGGCTGGATATGAACGCCGCTAAAACAGCTTTCGCGGATTATCTCAACAACGTCAACCTGGACAGCCGTCAGATTTACTTTGTCAACCAGATTGTGGAGTATATTGTCCACAATGGGATGATGAAGGATTTATCTGTCCTGCAAAGCCCGCCCTTTACCGACAGGGGCAGTGTGGCGGAAGTGTTTACGGATTTGTCGGTCTGGACAGGGATCCGGGCTGTGATTGACAAAATCAACGGCAATGTCTCCGCGGCATAAAATCATCTTTAACTAAATTTTATTGGGGAGTGAATGGCAATAAATAGATATTATAATAAGCTGAACCTGTCGAAAGAACAGCAGTTATTTATTTTAAAGGCAAAAGAAGGGAACAATATTCTTGTTGACGCTTGTATTGGAAGCGGGAAAACAACCGCCATACAGCGCCTTTGTAATGAACTGCCTGCTAATTTAAAAATATTGTATCTTACATACAATAGACTTTTGAAATTAGATGCAAAGTCTAAGATTAAAAACTCAAATGTAACAGTGACAAACTATCATGGCTTTGCCTATTTAGCTTTGAATAAAATCGGGGTTTCAGCCGGTATCTCTGATCTGATTCAATCTTTTAACAGGAAAAAGCCAAAATTGGAACCTTATGATGTTCTTATCATTGACGAATATCAAGATATTGAGCTGGAATTTTCTGAAATGCTGGAATATATAAAATCCACAAATCCCAAAATGCAGATTATCGCTGTGGGGGATATGGAACAGAAAATATATGATAAGACAACATTAAATGTTCCTGAATTTATGGAAAGGTTCCTTGGCAGTCATATTAAACTGGAATTTACACAGTGCTTTAGATTATCAGCAGATTTGGCTGCCA
>CAOJXI010000060.1 GCA_948465665.1 uncultured Clostridia bacterium
GGACGAAGCGGAAGAAAGCCCGCCTAATGGGGCTGCCCCAACGAAGCTGGTTCCGCTCCCAATCTTATCCCTCCCCCTGAGCAATTCCAGCGGGCTTTTGATTTAAATACTGACGAAGTGGTTAGTTTTCAGTCTCTTAGGTAAGGTTTGCCTTGGCCTTCAGCCTGCTGGGGTATTTCGCGCCTGCGGGCGCGACCAGGGGGCTTTTTAGGAAAGCCCCCTGGACCCGAAACCTTTTTAATCCGCCCTAGCCTGTACCTGCCTTAGCTTATCCCCGCAAATGAGCTATATTAAACTTACATCAAATTAGGGAGGCGTATCCAGACATGAAAAAAATCGACATCCATATGCACTGTTTCAAGCATCGTCCCCTGCCCTTGATTGGTACCGAGAACACCATCATGGTACCTAACGAAGTATATGCTTTGTATGATGAAATGGAAGTAGAACATGGTATTTTGCTTCCCATAGTCAGCCCCGACTGCTCCACGTCAGTCCAGGGGAATGAGGAAGTGGAAGAAATTTGTCAAAACAGTTCAGGCCGTCTCCTGTGGTTCTGCAATATTGACCCCCGCAACTATTCCAACAGTCCAGACAGCGACCTTTCCCGTATGCTCACAGCTTATAAAGCCCGCGGGGCATTGGGCGTAGGCGAAATTGTCTCAAACCTTCCCTTTGATGACCCGCTGATGGAAAACCTGTTTTTCCACTGCCAAAAGCAAAAGATGCCAGTCTTATTCCATATAGCGCCGGAAAGGATTGGCTATTACGGAATTTATGATGAAGTGGGCCTTTACCGTTTGGAAAAGGAACTGGCAAAATTCCCGGAACTGATGTTTATTGGACATTCCCAGCCCTTCTGGGCGGAGATTTCCGCTGACGTTACCCCGGAAAGCCGCAACACTTACCCTCAGGGAAACGTTGTCCCCGGCAGGATAGTGGAACTGATGAGGAAATATCCGAACCTCCATGGCGACCTTTCCGCCAACAGCGGGTTTAACGCAGTTAAGCGGGATGAAGCTTTTGGGTGCAGTTTTATAGAAGAATTCCAGGACAGGCTGTTCTTTGGAACAGATATCTGCACAGCTGCCCAGAGGATTGGGCTTTCCGCCTGGCTGGATGAAAAGTATGCACAGGGAAAAATCTCCAAGGATGCTTATTATAAAGTCTCCCGTGGAAATGCGGAGCGGCTTTTAATAAAAAAACAGTTGTGATCAACTGAAAAGGAAAGGGGCAATTTGTCATGATAATTGACGCCCATAATCATCCCGACTGGTGGGGCAAGGACTATGATCAGGTAATAGCGGACATGGACGCCTGCCACATTGACAAGACCTGGCTGCTCTCCTGGGAATGTCCTGAAGATGAGTACGACCCCGAACAGTGCTGGTGCTGGAATGAGGACTTAGGGACAAAGGGAACCTATCCGGCAGCCTTTTCCAGATGCTTGGCTTATAAAAGGAAAAGCCCGGATCGTTTTATTTTAGGTTTTGCGCCAGACCCCCGCAGCCCCTCTGCCATTGACCGCTTGCAGGCAGCAATTGACCTTTACCATGTCCGCCTCTGCGGAGAGGTCAAACTCAGGATGATGTATGACAACCCTGACGCGCTGGAACTTTTCCGGTTCTGTGCAAAGAAGGAACTTCCTGTAACGCTGCACCTGGATTACCCCATAGACACTGGCGTAAAGTATCCCCGGCGCTCCTGGTGGTACGGCGGAAATATGGAAACTTTGGAACATGTCCTGAAAAGCTGCCCGGATACAATATTCCTGGGACACGCTCCCGGCTTTTGGTCTAATATTTCTGATGACAGCCAAAAGTATACTACTACTTACCCGGAAGGCAAGGTAGTTCGAGAGGGAAAAATCGTCAAGCTGCTCAGGAAATATCCCAACCTCTATTGTGACATCTCCGCACGTTCTGGCCGCAACGCCTTTGAACGGGACAGAGAATACGCAGTAGAGTTTATGGATGAATTCCAAGACCGTATCCTCTATGCCAGGGATCATTTTGATAATTTGCATCAGGAATTAATTAACAGCCTGCCTTTGACACAGGAAATACGGGAAAAAATTTATTGGAAAAATGCTTCCCGCCTTTTAAAAAATGATTTAAGCTGATTCCTGTTTTTTATGGCAAAGCAGAAAACGTTTACTATTATAAAGCTTATTTGGAAAAAAGAAGGGAAAAAATTCCTTTACAAAAAAGAAAAATTTTTCTAAAAATGCAGAAAACGTTTACTTGATTCGGCGGTTCTGCATGGAGAAGGGGGATGTTTTTTCGAGATTATAATCAAGTATGCCCTGAGAGCCTGTTCCAAATCTCCCTACACACGTCTAAAATTTAAACAGGCCCTAATTTTTTAAAACAAGATAAGGAGAGATCAAGATGAAAAAAGCGTTAGCACTTTTATGTGCATCTGCAATATTGGGTGCAGTTTTAAGTGGATGCAACAGCAGCTCCCAGCCATCCTCCAGTGCCCCCTCTAATTCGACTGCCAACAGCAGCGCGCCCCAGTCTTCTGCTCCTTCGGAAAATACCGACCCGGTTTCCATCCGGTATATGTGGTGGGGTTCCCAGACCCGACACGACCAGAACATTGAAATGCTGAAAATGTATATGGAACAGCATAAAAATGTAACGGTAGAATATGAATACGGCGGATTTGACACCTACTGGGATAAAGCCTCCGCTATGGCGGCTGCCAATAACCTGCCTGACGTTTGGCAGATGTCTGTCGCCTATATCCTCAGCTATGCTGACAAGGGACAGTTGGCGGACATGAACCCCTATATTGAATCCGGCGTTATCAATTGCAGCGATTGGGAGGATGTTTTCAAAAACCTTGGTGTGGTTGACGGGAAAAATTATGGCCTGACCCTTGGCAACTCTGCATACTGCATGATCTATGATCCAGATGTATTTGCCCAGGCTGGCGTAGCAGAGCCCACCCTTGACTGGACATGGGAAGATTACCTCAGCACAATCAAGACCATTACCGAAAAAACCGACCTGTACGGCGACTGCCAGTTCCCAAGCTCCATTATGGAAGGCTACCAGCAGTTCCTGCGCCAGAACGGGCAGATCGGCGTTGTCAATGAAGCCCGCGACGGCCTGACCTATAAAAACACCGACTTATGGGTAAAATTGTTTACTATGCAGAAAGAACAACTGGATGCCGGCAATGTCATCCCATTTGACCAGGCTGTCACCATGCAGGCAATCGAACAGACCGGCGTTGCTACTGGACAATCCGCAATGATGGGGGTTGTCAACAGCAACCAGGCAGTTGCTGCTGCCAATGCCCGCGGCAAGGAACTGAAAGTCGCCTGCTTCCCCCACGCTTCCGATGAAACCCAGCCCGGAACATTCATTGGCCCGACCATGTTCCTCAGCATGTCCGAAAGCTCCAAAAATAAGGACGCAACAGCAGCTTTGATTAACTTCCTGCTCAACGACCCGGAAGCAAATAAAATCTGCAAGATGGAAAAAGGCGTTCCCGCCTCTGCCGCAGTCCGCGAAGCTGTTGAACCCCTGCTCACTGAAACAGGCAAAGCCGTTTCCCAGTATGTAGGCGAAATGGGCAAGATTGCCCCTGCTTATGACAATATCTACGCAGTTGCTTATTCTGAGGTCAATGACCTTTATAACAAGCTCGTCCAAGATATGATGTTTGGCCGTATCGGCATTGAAGAAGCCGGACAGCAGTTTATCACCGAAGCCGACGCGCTTCTGAAAGCAGGCGCTTCCAAATAACCCTAAGCTTATAGTTTAAAATTCCGCATCTTATGAAACCGGGGAAAGGCGCGGCATTTCTGCAAACACCCCTGCCGCGCTTCCCCCCTAGGTCTACAAAACTTTTTCGTTTGCTTCGTCTTTTGTATTATGAATCAGCCATCTGCCCGGTTGTGCTGATCCCAGGAAAGGAGAGATTAACTTGAAAGCTGCCAAAAAGAAAAAAGGCCGTGATTTCGGGGTGGACAACCTGTCCGGCTATTTGCTGATTGGGCCATGGCTGGTAGGCTTTTTCCTATTCACACTATATCCTCTTTTTTCATCCCTTTATTATTCCTTCACCAGTTATGATCTTTTAACATCCCCCAAATGGGTAGGCGTCCAAAATTATATCAACGTATTTGCTGATGCCCGTTTTTATCAAAGCATGAAAGTAACGTTTATTTATGCCTTGGTACATGTCCCCCTTAAACTCCTGTTTGCCCTGGGGATAGCCCTTCTGTTCAATATGAAGCATCGGGGAATTGGAATCTACCGCACCTTGTATTATGTTCCTTCCATTGTAGGCGGCAGTATTGCCGTTTCGGTCATGTGGGTTCAGTTGTTTGCATCCAAAGGCCCCTTTAACAATCTGCTTGCCAAGATAGGGATTGATATCAGCCGCAACTGGATCGGCGATCCAGATACTTCCTTAATGATGATTATAATTTTGGCGGTTTGGCAGTTCGGCTCTCCCATGCTGATATTCCTGGCAGGATTAAAACAGATACCCGTCAGCTATTACGAGGCGGCGGAAATTGACGGCGCCAACGTTTTCCAGCGTTTTATCAAAATTACTGTCCCGTCCCTGTCCCCAGTTATTTTCTTTAACTTGTTGATGCAGATTATCGGCGCTTTCATGGCGTTTACCCAGTGCTATATTGTTTCCAACGGCACCGGCGGCCCAAGCGACACAACCCTTTTCTATGCCCTTTATATTTATCTCCAAGGGCTTAAATACCACAAGATGGGCTTTGGATGTGCCTTGGCATGGATTATGGTAATTATTATTGCATTGATTACCCTGCTCATTTTTAAAACATCTGATACGTGGGTGTTTTACGAATCGGACGACTAAGGAGGATGAATGATGAAAAGTATGAAAACCCGAAAAAGAGTAGGGGCAATTGTATACCACAGCTTCGTCATTCTTCTGGGGTGCGTTATGCTTTATCCGATTGTCTGGCTGATCCTCAGCTCTTTTAAGCCGGGAGACCAGATTTTCCTCAACGCAGCCAACCTGATACCGGATACTTTTGTGCTGGAAAATTACCGGACTGGCTGGGCGGGGTTCGGCGGGCTGACCTTTGCCACCTTCTTTAAAAACTCCCTGGTCGTAACCATTTTAACCGTAATCGGGGAGGTCAGCACTTCTACAGTTGTAGCTTATGGCTTCGCAAGGGTGCGCTTTAAGTGGAAAGGCTTCTGGTTTGCCTGTATGATTGTGACAATGCTCCTGCCTACCCAGGTGCTGATGATCCCACAGTATATTATGTTCCAGAAATTCGGCTGGCTCAACAGCTTCCTGCCCCTAGTAGTCCCTGCATTTGCCGCCCGCCCGTTCTTTATTTTCCTGATTATGCAGTTTATTAAGGGCATCCCAAAATCCCTGGATGAATCTGCCTTTATTGACGGAAGCAGCAAAATCGGAACCTTCTTCCATATTATTGTCCCCCTCTGCATACCGTCCATTATTACTTCTGCAATTTTCTCCTTCTATTGGAAATGGGACGACTTTATGGGGCCGCTGCTGTACCTGCAAACCCCGAAGCTTTACACGGTATCCCTTGCATTGAAATCTTTTTCAGACCCTTCGGCGGGCACCAACTGGGGCTCTCTGTTTGCCATGCTGGTGGCTTCCCTGATACCAAGCTTTGTTATCTTTATCTGCTTCCAAAAGTACATTGTGGAAGGAATTGCAACAACTGGTATGAAAAACTGACTGAAAGGAGGAATGGCATTTGAAATTTGGAGTATACGGCTGCCGCCATTTCCATCTGGAAATGGCGGTGGACGAAATGCTGAAGCTGGGGCACGAGTGCATTGGCATTTATGAGCCGGAAGGCCCCCTGGCGCGGAAACTGGCTGAAAAGTACAGCCTTGCTTGGCTTGAAACTGAGGAACAATTTTTTCAGGCCCAACCGGAAATTGCCCTCTGTTCTTCCATCAACCATGAAAAGGTAAAACAGATTGAGGCGTGCTGTGCTCATGGGATTCACATTATGCTCGACAAGCCCCTTGTAACGTCGCTGGAAGAATATGAACGGGTATTGGAAGCGTCTATTACAAGCGGGACGAAAATCGGCCTGATGCTGACTGAACGCTTCAGCCCCCCAGTCCGCAGGATAAAACAGCTTATTGATGACGGAACCCTGGGGGATGTGGTAAGCCTGGTATTCTCCAAGCCCCACAAGCTGACCCCGGAAACCAGGGAGAGCTGGCATTTTGACAAGGTGCAGAACGGCGGGCCAATCGTAGATTTGATGATCCATGATTTCGATTTAATCCGCTGGCTGACTGGAAGCGAAGTTTCCAAAACCATGGGCATGATGAAGGTTGGAGACCGGGAAGGCTATCCAGACCTGTATGACGACGCCCGGCTGCTGGTTCAAATGGAAAACGGGGTGACAGCTACCATGATGGCAGATTGGTGGACTCCTGCCGCATATCCCTGCTTTGGCGACGAGCGGATTGTATGCACCGGCACAAAGGGACGCTGCGTGGCATATCTGACAGGGGAACCCCAGCTTCATCCAGAGCCGTTCCTGACGCTTTCCACTGAAACAGACAGGGAGGATATTTTGCCCCCTTTGCCTGCATCCAGGGGTTTGATGGAGGATTTCCTGGAACAGCTTGCCGGCAGGCCAAGCATCGTTACACAGGACGACGTATTTAAGGCAACCTATGAAACGCTTGCCGCCGATCACACGGTGCAGGTCATCAGAAAATAAACAGAAAGAGAGAAAGGAAGGGAGAATCATGACTGAAGGTTCCGTTATGGACTTATACTACAGGCAGGTAGTGGGGATCATTGACGAAATCCGCGCAACCGAGAAGGAGCACATTTTAAAAGCCGCCCATATGGTCGCAGACCAGGTAGCAGAAGACAAGCTTGTCCATGTCTTTGGCCCAGGGGGACATTCCAACCTGGGGGCAATGGAAATTTTCTTCCGGGCAGGCGGGTTGATGCACGTCAACGCTATATTGAACCAGGAAACAATGCTGTCTGTGGGCGCGTTAAAATCCATGCAGGTGGAACGGCTTCCCGGATACGGAAAAATTATTGTGGAGGATTATGGGATTGGCAAGGGCGACCTTTTAATCATATGCAACGCATACGGCATTAACTCAGCAACCATTGATTCCGCCCTGACAGCCAGGGAAGCGGGAGCAAAGGTAATTGGGGTCAGTTCCTGGGAACATGCGGAAACCTGTCCCAAAGACCACCCCGCCCGCCATCCCTCCAAGAAAAACCTGCATGACATTGTTGACTGTGCTGTTGACTGCAAAGTAAAGCTTGGGGATGCTACCATTGAACTGGAAGGCTTCCCGCAGAAAATAGGGGCTTTAAGCACCTATGCAAATGCTTACGTGTTAAACAGCATTGTTGTTGAAGCAATCAATATTTTGGTAAACAAAGGGATCAATCCTCCTGTATGGCGCAGTGGGAACTGTCCGGGAGGTGACGAATGGAACAACCAGTTTATCGATCATTTCCGCGGGAAAATTAAATGCCTGTAAGAGACAGACGATTTTTTGATAAGGAGAACGTGACATGGAACAGAGCCAGAAAGACAAATTAAAAGTAAAAATATTTCCCACCAGGGAGGAAATGGGAGCCGCCGCCGCTGCTGATGCGTCGGCGCTGATCCAGAAGCTGCAAAAAGAAAAAGAGCATCTGAATCTGGTCTTTGCCGCTGCTCCCTCCCAAAATGAGTTCCTGAAAACTTTGTCTCAGGACAGCAGGATTGATTTTTCCCGGATTACCGCTTACCATATGGACGAATATATCGGGCTGCCTGCTGACGCGCCCCAGGGGTTCGGCAACTTTTTAAAGGCCCATATCTTTGACCTCTGCCCATTTGCAGAAGTACATTATATTAACGGCGGCAGCCCTGACCCCGAAAAGGAATGTTTGAGGTATTCCGAACTGTTGTCCAAAGTACATATTGATGTTGTCCTTATGGGGATTGGAGAGAACGGGCATATTGCCTTTAATGATCCGTCTATTGCAGATTTCCATGATCCAAAAATGGTCAAGGTAGTGACATTGGAACAGGTATGCCGCCAGCAGCAAGTCAATGACGGCTGTTTTGAAAAGCTGGAACAAGTCCCGGAACAGGCAATTACCCTGACTGTCCCCACCCTTATGAACGCGGATTACCATTTCTGCATGGTGCCCTCCAGGCTGAAAGCAAACGCTGTGTGCAGCACATTGGAAGGCCCCATTGCGGAAACCTGCCCAGCGTCTATTCTCCGCACAGCCCCAAATGCCTGCCTTTATCTTGACCAGGAAAGCGCCAGCCTGTTAAAACCAATGGCAGAAGTATAACTTTACAGAGAAAATGCTTTAAAGAAGGTGGATGGTACAAGATGAAAACTCTATTTATAAATGCCCGCGTAATCCTTCGCGGAGAGATCATCACGGGTTCTGTACTGGTGGAAAACGGGAAAATCCTCACCATCCAGGAAGGGGATTGGCGGGATTATCCGGCGGATTGGAAAATGATTGACGCAGAAGGATTATATCTTTCGCCGGGATTTATTGATATCCATACCCACGGGGCAGGCGGATGTGATTTTATGGACGGCAAAGACGCAATCATAACCGCTGCCAAATCCCATATGCGCCACGGAACAACAACGCTGCTCCCAACTACCGTCGCTGTTTCCAGGGAAGACCTTCTCAAATGTACAGATGATTTCAAAGCCGCCCAAAAGGAAATGAAAGACGGCCCCCATATTCCGGGGCTTCACTTGGAAGGGCCTTATTTCAGCGTAGAGCAAAAGGGCGCGATTGACGAAAACTTTATCCGCAATCCAGACCCGGAAGAATACAAGGAAGTCTGTGAACGCGCGGGGGACTCCATTTTAAGATGGTCGATTGCCCCGGAACGTCCCGGAGCGCTGGAAATGGGGGATTATCTGGCGCAGCGCGGGATCCTTCCAACGGTTGGACATTCCAATGCAGTATATGACGAGGTTCGGAGGGCGTTTTATCATGGCTATACCCATGTGACCCATCTGTATTCTGGAATGTCCACCATCAGCCGGAAATCTGGCTTCCGCTTCCCCGGCGTTATCGAAAGCGCCTATGCACTGGAAGGGCTGACCGTAGAGATTATAGCGGACGGATGCCACCTCCCCATAGAGCTGCTGAAAATGATCTGGCGGCTGAAAGGGACAGATAAAATCTGTTTGATTTCCGATTCCATGCGGTATGCGGATGTTAAAGTTGACAATACCGTAGCCGACGGATTGGGAAGCCGCGAAGGGGGACAAAGCGTCCTGATTGAAGACGGGGTTGCAAAACTGATGGATCGCAGTGCCTTTGCGGGGAGCATTGCAACTGATGACAGGCTGGTTCGGGTCATGTACCATGACGCAGGAATTCCGCTCCATGAATGTATTGGCATGATGTGCCGCACACCAGCCAACATTATGGGATTCCGAAGCAAAGGCTCTATTGAACCGGGCAAAGATGCGGACTTGGTACTGTTTGACGAGGATATTCAAATCAAAAGGGTGTTTGTTTCCGGTGAGGAAACCTATAAAGCCTGATTTTTATGAAAGGGGTGCAGTTTTGTATTGAAATTTGGTATTGTAGGCTGCGGCACAATCGCGGGATTTTATGCTTCAGCTATAAAAGAAATTGAGGGTTCTCATATTACTGATGTTTTTGATGTCAGCCCCCAGTATGGGGAGGCGTTTGCCAAAGAGCAGAACGCGGCATACCATTCCAGCTACCAATCCCTGCTGCAATCGGATATAGATACAGTCTGCATCTGTACACCGAGCGGGCTTCATGCAGACCAAGTGGTTCAGGCAAGCGAAGCAGGAAAACATGTTGTGGTAGAAAAACCGATTGGCATAACTATGGAACAGTTGGACAATATCAGCGCCGCCTGTAAAAAGAACGGTACAAAACTATGCGCCATTTCCCAGCTTTTCTTTTCTGAAAGCGTGCAAAAGGTGAAAAAGTGCATTGACGAAGGACGGCTGGGAAAGCTGCTGCTCTGTGAAGTATCCATGAAATATTACCGCAGCGAGGAATATTACCTCAAAGGCGGCTGGCGGGGCACAGTGGCAATGGATGGCGGCGGGGCGCTGATGAACCAGGGGATTCATGGAATCAGCCTTATGCTCCTGCTGATGGGGAACGTGAAATCAGTCAGCGCCTATACCCGGACGCTTCTGCACAACATTGAAACAGAGGATACCGCTGTAGCTTCCATGGAGTTTGAAAACGGCGCTTTGGGGACAGTTATCGGGACAACCTCGCTTAACCCCAGTTCCCCGCGTACCATTGACATTTATGGCAGCAAAGGACATATTCAGCTTACAGAATCCCAAATCACCTGCTGGGAGGTGGAAGGGGAAGAACGCATCTGCATCAGGGATTTTGACGCAGGAGCTTCCTCTAATCCAACTGCCTTTACCAGCGACCTGCACAGGCTCCAACTGCTGGATTTTATAGAAGCTGTGGAGCAGAACCGCCGTCCCCTGTTGGACGAGGAAGCGGGCAGAAAGCCTGTTGAACTAATCCTGACAATCTATCAGGCGTCCAAAGACCATAAAACCATACTTTTTAATCAGTAAGGGAGGATATGAAAAATGGGAAAATTAGCATTGCTGGGCGGGGAAAAGACCGTTACTCTTGACTATGAAAAGGTCGGCAACATTCCCCTTTGCACTGAAACCGGGATTGAGGACGCTATTGCCCTGATGAAGAAAGGGGAAATTTCACAGTCCCAGTCAGTCATTGACTTTGAGAAGCGCTTTGCTTCCTACATGGGCGCAAAATACGCCCTTGCCACCAATAACGGGACTTCTTCTCTGGATTCCGCGCTGTTTGCCGTGGGCGTGCGTCCCGGCGACGAGGTTCTTGTACCTTCCTTTACCTTCTGGGCAAGCATGGTTCCGATTATTGCCCAGCACGCCACGCCGGTTTTCTGCGACATTGACCGCAACACCCACTGTATGGATCCTGCGGACATTGAACGGAAAATTACACCCAAGACCCGCGCCATTATGCTGGTTCATGTATGGGGCGCTGCCTGTGACATGGACGCTATTATGGCGATTGCACGCAAGCACAACATTAAAGTAATTGAGGACTGCTCCCATGCCCATGGCACCAAATACAAGGGCGTCCATGTAGGGAATTTCGGGGATATTGGCTGCTACAGCCTGCAAGGTTCCAAACTCCTTCCTGCCGGCGAGGGCGGCATCCTGATTACCAACAACCTGGAATACTATGAACGCTGCCTGGCTTTTGGGCATTACGACCGTTTGGCTGATCTGCCCGAAACCTCTGAATACCGGAAATACATGCTGACTGGCATGGGACACAAATACCGTCCACATCCTCTGGCGATTGCATTGGCTAACCGCAGGCTGGACACGCTGGATGAAAGCAATGAAATCCGCAACCGCAATGCGCTGAAATTTGAAAAACTGGTCAGCGATTTGGACTGGATGGTAACGCAAAAAGTTTATGACGGGGTTGAGAAGGTTTTTGCTTACCAATATTTTGTGTTCGATAATACAAAGTTTGAAGGGATCAGGACTTTCAGCCTTCTGAAAGCTTTGGGTCGTGAAGGTGTGAGCTGCGGATACTGCGGTTATGGCCGTTTGCATAAATCCCCGCTGGTTCTCCAAGGTGGGCCTTGGGGTGACTGCGGGCCGCGTGAAGCCCCGGTCAGCCTGCCGGAAACTGAATATCTGGCGGAACATGCGTTTTTAGCCTGCCCGCGCTTTGAGACCGAATGTGATGAGTTGATTGAACAGTATGCGGCGGCTTATCATAAGATTGAGGAAAATCGGGATGAATTGATTGAGTTTGACCGTACCCATGATTTTACAGAGGAAATGAAGAACCTCAGCGGGCGTACTATTGCTGTGATTAAATAGTGTAGTAAAGCTAATTTGCGGGAGAAACCTCAGACGAGTACAAGCTGGGGCGGATTAAAAAGGTTTCGGGTCCAGGGGGCTTTCCTAAAAAGCCCCCTGGTCGCGCCCGCAGGCGCGAAATACCCCAGCAAGCTGAAAGATA
>CAOJXI010000061.1 GCA_948465665.1 uncultured Clostridia bacterium
CGGAAAATCCGCCGCTAAGACGTGCGCGGGGAGATTCTAAACAGGCTCTTAGGCATTTTGTTTCCGCAAACGGGCTTTTTATTCTTCTTAGATATTGCTTTTCTATACTTTTTAGTGAGCTGGGGTATTTCGCGCCTGGCGGGTTCAGTTCAGCAGAGCTGAACTGGCGACCAGGGGGCTTTTTAGGAGTGCAGCTCCGCTGCACAACCCCCTGGACCCGAAACCTTTTTAATCCGCCCCAGCTTATACTCAACTTAGGTTTCCCCCGCAAATTAGGTTTTACACAAATTTACGCCCTGTTTTATGCTGGGCAAGTTCCAAAAAGCGGCCATAATCGGTATTCAGTATCAATTTCTCTGGAAACCCTATTTCCTCCAGCATATCAACGGCAGCCTTAACGTTTCCCACATCCATACAAAAATGTGCGTCCGAACTAACCACGACAGGGACTTCAAACTTTGCGCAGCACTGGGCGATCTGTCTGCAATTAAAAGAAGTTCCCGGTCTGACCAAGAAAGAATGGGCGTTAATCTCGACAATTTTCCCACATTCTTTAAATTTTCGGATTACCTTTTCCAATTCAAACAAATACCGCCCATCCCCGCAATGGCCAATCACATCCACATCCGGATTTTCGGCAATTTTAAGCCAGCCCTCTGTATGCTGCTTTAATGTTCCCGGTGGGCAGACCGGATTATGGTAAGAAGCAATCACCCAATCCAGTTTTTCCAGTATTTTAGGCGGCAGGTCTAAGCCGCCGTTATAATCCAGGATATTGGCTTCTGCGCCTTTCAGGACAATGACATCCTCCACAATATCGGGAATACAATACTGGTTGCTGAAAAAGGACAGTTTAGGCGCATCCTTCATTTTGGGGCAGTGTTCTGTAAGGCAGATAAAGGAAAGACCTGCGTTTTTTGCCGCACGGATATTTTCCAGGACTGTACTGTACGCATGGCCGCTGGCCAGGGTGTGGGTATGGGTATCAGCGACAATTTTCATCGGCTTGACCTTCCATCAGTTATCAATAGTAAGGGGTATAATCCCAGTTATCTTCCGGCGCAACATTGGGGATATCGTCCACCATGCCCAGCTTTCTGAGAAGCTCATGCGCTGCATTGTAGCCCATCTTTTTCTGGCGGTTGTTTATAGAAGCTACTTCAATAATCGCCGCCAGGTTCCGTCCGGGCTTTACCGGGATTGTCAGCCCAGGTACTTTGATTCCTAGTATTTCAATATATTCGTTTTCCATTCCCATCCGGTCATAAACTTTTTCGGGATCCCATATCTCCATAGAGATTACCATGTCCACTTTTTCGGTCATTTTGACTGACGCAATACCAAACAGCCTGCGGGCGTTGATAATCCCGATTCCCCGGAGTTCCATAAAATGCCGGATGTTTTCCGGCGAACTGCCTACAAGCGTTTTGCTTGACACGCGGCGGATCTCGACAGCATCGTCGGCAATCAGGCGATGCCCGCGTTTAATGAGTTCTATTGCCGTTTCACTCTTTCCAACCCCGCTGTCTCCCAATAAAAGGATGCCTTCACCGTATACCTCTACTAAAACCCCGTGCCGAGTGATCCGAGGCGCAAGCTCTACATTCAGTGTGCTGATTAAACTGGCCAAAAACGCCGATGTTCCGTCCGATGTCCGTACCAATGGTACAGCGTGTTTTTTTGCTGCATCCATCATGCAGTCAAAAACTTCCAATCCCCTGGTGATTACGATAACCGGGGGATTATGGCTGAAAAAGTTTTCCAGGCAGCTTTCCAGTTCGTCGCTGTTTAAACGTCCCATATAAGCAAATTCGCTTTTCCCCAAAATCTGTATACGCTGGTAATCAAAAAAATCGAAAAATCCCACAAGCTGTAAACCGGGCCTGTTTACGTCTGCTGTGGAAATCAGTATTTCCTCCGGCGCTTTTGGGAGATAAACTACCTCTAAGTTAAATTCTTTAATAAGCTTGGCCAGGCTGACGGTGTATGTGTTGGTTGTCATTCTTTCGTACCCTCCTTTTCATTCGACACGGCGCGATATAAACTGCTTCTTTTGTCTATTATAACTTACCTATGCACCCTTTTCAATGTTTGTATTGGAATTTTATACATAGGAACCTGTTTCATCTGGATGGACGGGAAAAAGACCGCCCAGACTGCGTTTAACAGCTATAAGTCCAGCGTCAGCTGCGCACAGGTGCTTTTCCTGTGCGCAGCCTTTTCTCTGAAATGATAATCAATCCAGCCATTTCCCGGCTAGTTCCAAATCCTTTGTAAAATAGTCGGAACCGTTTCTCAGGTCAAAACGTTCTGCAATCCCCTTTGCCTGCCCATGGAACCAGTCCGCAAGCTCTGAACAGCGGTATACGCCGTCCACATTCCAAATGGGAAAATCCCCTTCCGGGAAATCCAAGGAAATAGTATCCCTCTCTTTTGCAAGCCTATAGCAGAAGCACCATGCCCCTTTGTAAAAATCATAAACCAGCTTTTGATCCCACATCCTGACCGTCAGGGGAAATTGTTTTTCCAGCAGAGCCGCCCCTCTTTCCAAATCAGTAAAGCTAAAGCAGCGTAAAATAGCCCCATAATAAGACAAGTCTGTTTTTTCATTGCGGGTTTTGCGGTAAAGGGCGTTTGCGCGCTTTTCCGCTTCTTTCAAATCCCCGTGATCAAGGGCATACTCCAGGTAATGCAGCCAGTATCTTTGTGGTGTGCTGCTGCAAAAGCGGAGCCTTCCCTGTTCCATAATCTTGGAATAGGACTCTGCAGCAGCCCAGTCGTCCATCATCAGGCACATCTTAACAGCAAGGCTCCGCTCGCAGGCGCGGCAGTCTGACAGCCCGTCCCTGCCGGTTCTCCAGAACCTCTGAAACCCGTCATAAGCTTTTTCCTTGTCCACATATTGATAAAACTGGCAGTATTGAGACCAATAAGTCCGCAGCCCTATGTGATAACGTTTAATCAGCTCCATAAACCGTTCCATCAGGTTTTCCCATTGGGAAAAGGGAATCTGCGGCAGACTCGCAATAGGATCAATGGCAATCTGCGTAATCATCAGGTAAGCCTCCGCGCCGCTGTCTTCTGGAAGGGCGTCCGGGTGTTCTTCATAAATAGACGAAAACTCTGACGCGTAGGGCATTGCCTTTGGCGGGTCATCGTGGAAAGTAGCTTCACAGGCATATTCGTAACGGAACATCATCCTCCAAAAGTGATCCTGCGCAGCGTCGGCCTGCTGGATTGCCTGTTCTAAAGCCGTCATCTGCGGAGCGCCGTTTGGCATACGTTCGATTCGGGAGTGTAACCTTTCCCCGTCAAATGCCTTTGGTTTTTCTTTTCCTGTGTTTCCTTTGTTTTTGTTAAACAATCCCATAACAATCAAAACCTCCCTGTGTTTTAAAAATCATAGCTGTCTTCGCCGACCAGGTTAAGCAGTTCCCTGCCCATCATTCTGAGTTCCCTCTCCTGAAGCGGGAACCCTCCTGAAAGCAGGGCTTGTACATAAAGAATACGGATTACGCTTTTTACTTTGTCAGCGTCTTTCTGGGAACAAAGCTTTTTAATAAGGCGGCAGTTCATATTCAGAAAAAGCGTCGCCACGTTCCGTCCATCTATGGAGTCCAGCATTGAAGACATAATATCAGAATAAAATTCATTGGCTGTTTGTTTGGCGTTTTGAATTTTCCGAAAAACCCCGTCGTCATCGTTGGTGATATAAAGGGCAGGCAGTTCAACAGGCAGGAACTGTTTGATTTCTGCCCCGCACTGGAATTTTTCAAGGGACTGTCCTGCAATCCGCACCAGCCAGCTGGCAGCATCCCTCTGATCCAGGGTAGGTTCCTGCAAAGCATCATACAAATCCTGTTCTTTCAGTGGGAAGGCTGGAAAGCGGTAAATATAGTGCATCTTTTGGAAAAGTTCCTCATCATTGGTATACCCTGCGCAAAGCAGGATTTTCCCCTGGGAAAGAAAAACCGATTTTAGCTGGCGGAACTTGTTCAGATCCGCTACATAGGGAAATCCCCCTGTTTTCAAAAGCTTTTCCCCTGTTATTTCCCCTTTGTTGGACTGGAACGGAAGATAAGGAAAAATCAGTCGGAACATATCTTCATCCCATACTGCGATTGTTTTAAACGCCTGGAAATGGATATGCACAATTTTCCGCAGGAGTTCCGGCTCCTGCTGGGAAAGCCTGTTTAAATACTGGGAAACTTCCAGGGTAAATTCCCGCTGCGCCTGCTCCAAGGCTTCATCTTCATAAAAATCTTCGCGGGAAGCGGTTGGCCTGAGCCCGGTTGTATTGAGGAAGCATTGCAGGAAAAACGCCCAAGACGGCAAAAGCCGATCCCCGCTCTCTGTTAAAAGCATCTGCTTCAAATAAATACGGTGCCCGCCTTTCACAACAGAGGAAGTTTCATAAGGCAGAATAAACGCCGCACCGTCAAGGTGTTTTGTATGGATAGGGATTACGTCCAAAAAATTTGTCCCAAACACCCAGCTTCCAAACCCCAAAAGCTGGGTTTGGCTGGTCTGGACAAAATTTTCAGGAATCTGGTTGATCTTGTCCCGTTGCCCCTGGAACCGTATTGGAACCGGAAGTGCCAAGCCATAATACTGAATCAAATGTTCTACCTGTTCATAAGTATAATATTTTTCAGTGCCTGGCTTCGCCTTTAAAATAACGGTCGTTCCTACCGGGAAATCCACTTCCGGCGGCGCTGGGTTCAAAGTATAAGTCCCATCAGGCAGACCTGTCCAAATATATCCCCTTTTGTCTGAAATATGCCTTGTATGAACGGTGATGGAATCCGAAACCATGAAGCAAGACAAAAGGCCGATTCCAAACCGCCCGATATAATCCTCTATCCCCTGCTGGAACGTCCCGTTTATCAAGTCCGTTTTGGATGACTGCCCAATAACAGCTAAAAACTGATGTATCCCCTCCTCGGTAAGCCCGGAACCGTTATCAGTAAAAGCCATGGTTCCATGGTTTAGGGAAATGACTATTTCCCCCTCATTCCAGGAAGGTTGGAGAATTTTCCGCTGTGTAATGGCATCCACAGCATTTTGCAGCAGCTCCCGGAGAAAAACATCCGGGCTTTTATAGAGATGATTTGACAGGATGTCCAGCATCCCTCCAAGATTCACCTGGAAATGAAAGGCGTTTTCCATATGTATTCCTGCCTTTATAAAAATTGTTTTTTATATTCTGGGATTTTCGGTAAATGACCTTTGCCGAAAGTCTTTCCATTTTATTGTACTGTATATTATCAAAAATTGCAATTACAACAAGAGTAGAATTTTTGCAGAAGGACTTATTATGTCCCCCTGGATTTTTATACTGATGGATATATTATGGCTTTGGTAACAGATAGGAGGAATTTATAATGAAAACAGGGGAAAAGGTTCGTAACCTGCGGAAACAATACAACTGGACTCAGGAAGAATTGGGAAATAGGACAGGTTATTCCAAACAATATATTTCTGAAATAGAACGGGGTTTCAAAGATTGCTACCAACTGCTCCGCCAGTTGTCCCAGGCACTCCAGATTCCATGCCGGGATTTATTGGATGATGAGGAACTTTGACGGTTTCTTATGGGCGGGGGAAAGCTTTATCAAACCCACACAAATTTTATACATAGATTGAAAAAAAGCCAGTCGGATTGTATAATAGTGGCAGTAGGAGGGATGAAATGGAACAATATGAACAAATCGGAAAACGTGAAATTTTCCGCATCCTGCATTTATTTGAAAGGCTTAACAAAGGGGAAATTTTGTCCAGGGAACAGCTAAGCAAAGAGTACAGCGTTACAGAAAAGACAATCCAGCGCGATATAGGCGCGCTGCGTGATTACCTTGGGGAAGCCCATAACAAAACAGACGAACCTCTTCCTTGGCTGAAAAGCAAAGGCGGCTATATCCTCCAAGAAAAAGTATGGCGCTACCAAACCAACCAGCAAATCCTGGCAGCAGCAAAAATCCTTTTGGAAAGCCGCGCATTTGTCAAGGACGAAATTAAAATCCTGATAGACAACCTGGTTTTCAGCTCAACACCGGAGCAGCGCCCAAAAATACGGGAAATGTTGAATAACGAATTATTCCATTATCATGAGCCGCAGCACCGGCGCCCGCTTTTTGGCCTGATATGGCAGTTGAGCGAAGCGATTTTCCAGGAAAAAACGATTGAATTCCATTATACCCGGCAGGATGGGAAAAAACTGCACCATATCATGTCCCCGCTGGCAATTTTGTTTTCCGAGTATTATTTTTATCTGATTGGGATTTATTTAAAGCGGGAAGACTGCCGCCTGGCCCCGCAGTATCCAAATCAAAAATACCCGGTTATTCTGCGGGCAGACCGGTTGGAAGATTTGACAGCCATCCATGAAAAATATATTCATCCTTATTCGCAAAGGTTTGAAGCCGGGGAACTGCGCAAACGTATCCAGTTTATGTATGGCGGGGATAAGACAACCGTAGTATTCCGGTTTTGGGGTTCCTCTATTGAAGCAGTTAAGGACAGGCTCCCTACTGCCATAGTTACTAAGGAACCGGACGGGAAATATCTGGTTCAGGCAGAAGTGTTTGGGGAGGGAATCAAGATGTGGCTTTTTACCCAGATGGACAAAGTAGAGGTTTTAAGCCCCCCGAAGCTTCGTGATGAGATGGAACAAACGGCAAAAAGGATTGTTGAAATTTATCAAACCAAGCATATAAGCCAATAAAACCGCCCCCTGCTGAAGCAGGGGGCGGTTTTATCCCGCCAACAACCGGTTAATCGTCGTCTTCGTCACGGGCTGGCTCGTTCCAGTTATGCCAAACATTCTGTACATCGTCGTTATCATCAAGCATTTCCAGGAGCCGTTCCATTTTCACGGTAAGTTCTTCGTCGGTAATGTCAGTCATAGTAGTGGGCAGGTATTCCACTTCCGCCGATTCAAAGCTGTACCCTTTTGCCTCTAAAGCTTCGCGGACGTTATGAAGTTCTGCGGGATCGGTGGTAATTTCAACTACATCTTCTTCAACGGTAAAATCATCCGCGCCTGCATCCATGCAGTCCTCCATAATTTTATCTTCATCCAAGCCTTCGCCCGCTATCACAATAACGCCTTTCCTTTCAAACAGGAAAGAAACGCACCCGCTCTGTCCAAGGTTTCCACCGCACTTGTCAAAATAATGGCGTAAATCGCCAGCAGTGCGGTTCCGGTTATCTGTCAGAGTTTCTACAATTACAGCCACGCCGGAAGGCCCATACCCTTCGTAAAAGATATTTTCATAGTTGTTTTTATCCCCGTCTCCCACGGCTTTTTTAATAATACGGTCAATATTATCATTGGGGACGTTATTGGCCTTGGCCTTGGCAATGCAGTCTTTGAGCTTAGAGTTCACATTGGGATCGCCGCTGCCGCCTTCCCGGACAGCAACCGCTATCTCACGCCCGATTTTTGTAAAAATACGCGCTTTCGCCCCATCTGTTTTTTCTTTTTTCCGTTTAATGTTGTTCCATTTTGAATGTCCTGACATTGGAATCTCCCTTTCCTAATTTAAAAATGTAAGCTGTATCGTGTTCCGGCTCTGGGAACAGCCGGCAGAATCTCAACTTGTTTATTTTAGCATATCTTTTGATTCATGGCAATAGGCTTGACAGGCGCATTTTCCAGATTGCCATAGTTAAACTGCTATCCATTCAAAAATTTTACTGCTGACCCTACCAAAATTGCCATACCGTTTTTCATAGCATTTTCATCCCAGTCAAACCTGGAATTATGGTTGCTGTAAATCTCCCTGCCGTCATCATAGGAAGCCCCTACAATTGCGAATACTCCTGGTACTTTTTCTGCAAAGAAACTAAAGTCCTCCCCCCATGTTTCGGGGCGCTGTACAATCTTGGCTGCATCCTCCCCCAGTTCCTCCCGGCAGACATCCAGCAGCAGGTCAACCATATTGTCATTGTTGACAATCGACAGATACCCGTCCTGATAGTCCAGTTTAACAGTAACGCCCATGGTTTTTTCCACGCCTTCCAGAAGGTTCCGAACACATTTCTTGATATGCTCCCGCATTTCCACGGAAAGGGTTCTGACGCTGGCGCGCATCTTGGTATATCCGCTGGTGACGTTCTCCACAGTGCCGCTGTTAAAAGTCCCCACCGAAATAACCGCCGTGTCAAAGGGATCAATCTGGCGGCTGATAATTGTTTGCAGCCCATCGACAATCTTACAGCCTGCTACTAAAGCGTCAACATTTAAATGCGGGCTTGAGCCATGCCCCGCACGCCCAAAAACTTCAATCTGCATAACATCTGTAACGGTAGTTGCCACGCCCCTTTTGACAAGGACAGTTCCCACCGGCCGCCCAGGGCCAACCCAAAGATGCAGCCCCATAACAGCATCAACCTTTGGATTTTCCAGGGCGCCGTCTTCAATCATAGCCCTGGAACCGCCAGTAGGAGCGGGCTCCTCCGCAGGCTGGAAAATCATCTTTACAGTTCCTGAAAATTTATCCCGGTTTCGGCACAATATTTTTGCAGCCCCCAGCGCCATGGACATATGCCCATCGTGGCCGCAGGCGTGCATAACGCCAGGATTTTGGGATGAAAAATCCAGCCCGGTTTCCTCTGCCACAGGCAGGGCGTCCATGTCCGCCCGCAGGGCGAGAACCCTCCGGGGGCCGGGTTTTGTCCCATGAATCAGGGCAGTTACCCCATTGCCACCTATATATTCTTTTACATCTTCCAGCCCGAATTCCCGTAAAAGTCCAGCGACCCGCGCCGCTGTACGGGTTTCCTGATATCCCAGTTCTGGATGGGCGTGGAAATCCCTCCGCCATTCCACTGCTTCCGAAAACTGCTCTTCCACGCTTTGTTTAATCCATTCAGCCATAAAGTTCCCTTCCTTGCAGCAGGTTTTACATATGTGCGTCGTAATCCATCATCGGAACAGTCCAGTCTTTCAGGACCTGTTTCATATCAGCGGCTATCTTTTTTGCACCTTCCAGGTCATGTTCCAGGTAATTTCCACATTCTTTGCTGGACTCCGTCCCTGGGACTACGCCCTCAAATCCTAAAATAAAGCTGATTGTATCCCGGAATAAATCAAGGGCTGTCTGATGGGGCAGGTCTCTGGTTAAAAAATAAAAACCCGTCCTGCATCCCATAGGCCCGACATAGACAATCTGGTCTGTATATTTGCTGTTGCGGACATATGTAGCAAAAAGATGTTCAAAGGTATGGATAGACGGCGTATCCAGATAAACGCCGCAGTTAGGGACAACCATGCGGATATCATAAGTAATTATATCCCTGTCCACCCTGGAAATGTACATTCCCTTTTGAAGTTTGTCATGGTCAACACAAAAGCTTGCGATTTTCTCCATTGCCTACATTCCTTTCCTAATTAAGCATAAATTTTTTATAAAAGTATGATAACACTCCGGCGATTCATCTGTCAACGATTATATATAGATTGAAAGCAAATGTAAGACAATAAAAATCCATGTTTCCGAATTAAAAATACATATATCAAAAAATTTTCCATCTGTTATAATAAAAGCTATCCGGCCATACAAAAATATAGACAGGAGTTGACAGAATGGAAGAAAAAAGGTTCCCTGGAGCACGCCCGGCCAATCTAAAGGCGGTAAAAATTACCGGCGATTTCTGGTCACGGTTTCAGGAATTGGTTCGTACTCAGGTAATACCCTACCAATGGGAAGCGTTAAACGACCGAATTGAGGGAGCGGCTCCCAGCTATTGTATGGAAAACTTTAAAATAGCGTCCGGCCAAAAGGCAGGAGAATTTGGCGGATGCGTGTTTCAGGACAGCGATTTTGCCAAATGGATTGAAGCTGTCGGCTATTCCCTGAGCATCCACCCGGACGCGGAACTGGAAAAAACGGCAGATGAAGCCATTGACCTGGTATGCTCTGCCCAGCAGCCGGATGGGTACTTAGATACTTATTACATCATAAACGGGCTTCAGGAGCGTTTCACCAATCTGGCCCACAATCACGAACTTTACTGCCTTGGGCATATGATTGAAGGGGCAGTCGCCTATTACCAGGCAACCGGTAAAGACAAGCTGTTAAATGCAGTCCGCCGTTATGTTGATCTGGTAGATAATACATTTGGCACAGAAGAAGGAAAAATCCCAGGTTATCCGGGCCATGAAATTATAGAGATGGCCCTGATAAGGCTGTATGATGTTACAGGGGAGGAAAAATATTTAAAACTGGCAAAATACTTTATTGACCAGCGGGGCCAGGAGCCAAACTATTTCAGGCAGGAAATCCAGTCCAGCGGCAAGCCCTGGGGATGGGAAAAGAGCCCCTTTGGCCTGCAATACTACCAGGCAGGAAAGCTCGTCCGGGAGCAGACCGCCGCTGAAGGCCATGCAGTGCGTGCAGTCTACTTATACAGCGGCATGGCGGATGTAGCGCGCAAAACCAAGGATCAAAGCCTTTGGAACGCCTGTAAAACCCTTTGGAATAATATTGTACAAAAAAGGATGTATGTAACAGGTTCCATCGGCTCCACCCATTATGGGGAATCCTTTACCTTTGACTATGACCTTCCTAATGATTCCGTTTATGGGGAAACCTGCGCGGCGATTGGGCTGGTGTTTTTCGCCCGCCGTATGCTGGAAATGGAAGTAAAGGGAGAGTATGCAGACGTTATGGAGCAGGCGCTTTATAACGGGGTTATCAGCGGAATGTCCCTGGACGGGAAAAGCTTTTTCTATGTAAACCCTCTGGAAGTGATACCGGAAGCCAGTGAAAAAGACCATGACCGTTCCCATGTCAAAGTACAGCGCCAGAAATGGTTTGGATGCGCCTGCTGCCCTCCTAACCTGGCGCGGCTGGTTTCTTCCCTGGGTACATATATGTATGGGACAGGTTCATTTGAGGGACAGGATGTGCTCTACCATCATCTCTTCGCCACTGGGCAGGCTGGTTTTACGCTGGGCGGCAAGCCTGTTGAAATCCAGACGGAAACCCGCTATCCCTGGGACGGAACCTTAAAAACAGCTTTTAACCTTCCCGATGGGGAGACTGCCTTTGCGTATGGCGTGCGTATTCCGGGATGGTGCGAACGTTACTCCTTGACAATTAACGGGAACCCTGCTGAATACCAGTTGAAAGACGGCTATGCAGTTTTAAACCGCACCTTCCAGAATGGGGATGTTGTTGTATTGCAGATGGAAATGTCTGCCCGCCTGGTTTCCGCAAGCCCGGAGGTTCGGGACGATTTCGGGAAAGTATGCGTCTGCCGGGGGCCGGTTGTGTATTGTCTGGAGCAGGAAGACAATGGCGATCAACTGCATAAGGTACGGCTGTCGGGCAATGTTTCCTTCCATGAAAAATGGGAAGATGTGTTGGATGGCATTGTTGCGTTGGAATGTGAAGGGGCTTCTGTTGGCGAGATGGGACAGATTGATGGAAAACTATATCGGAGGTATATCCCCCCTGTGTACCGTCCTAAGGCCCTGAGATGGATTCCTTACTATGCTTGGGCGAACCGTTCCGCTGGGGAAATGACTGTCTGGGTACGGATACAGGATTAGAATAGATATATTTGCGGGAGTAAGCTAAGACGAGTACAAGCTAAGGCGGATTAAAAAGGTTTCGGGTCCAGGGGGCTTTCCTCAAAAGCCCCCTGGTCGCGCCCGCAGGCGCGAAATACCCCAGCTTGCTGGAAGTAAACAGAAACCTTGCCTAAGAAGTAAAAGCTAACCGCTTCGTCAGTATTTAAATAAAGCCCGCTGGAAT
>CAOJXI010000062.1 GCA_948465665.1 uncultured Clostridia bacterium
AAGGGCCTTTTTAGGAAAGGCCCCTTGACCCCAAACCTTTTTAATCCGCCCCAGCCTGTACTCATCTGAGCTTACTCCCGCCACTTTGCTTTATCAACCTAAAGCTATTTGGAAAAATCCCAATTTTGTACAAAAATGGGATTTTCCGCCCTACTGCGAAGGAGCAAAGTTGTCCGTCCTTTTCCGTCCTGAGAGGGCGGATTATCGGGACTTTGGCAGATAAAGAGTTCCATCCCATCAATTTCAAGTTTCTGAATCCCCTTTATCCCGCCGGAAAACTCCCATTCCAGTGTAATCGTCCCATTTTGGCAGACCTTTTCAATCTGGTTTAGGTACTGGTAGCCATTATCATGGAAACCCAGCTCGGCTGAAACAGTATCAGGCTTAGAAACAATGCAGCCATCTACATGGAACAGCCAATCATAGGTATGGGGTTGGCTCCCACTGGCGATTACCTCAAAGGAATCGCGGAAACCGTTATCCCGAAGCTGGATGGAACGGGAAAAATCCACCTCGTCATAAGCCGACGGCGCAAGGGTGCGGATGGCGTTGTCCTGATAGGAAAGAACCTTTCCGGGATTGGTAGTTGGGTGGTTCAGCCCATCCATTACTACTGTATTATGGGAAACGCTGGTGCGGTGGAATTCCGGGCAAAGCTTTGCGGCATATCCACAGTTTGACAGGTCGTGAGAAATCCTTTCTCCGAAAGCCCGAACCTCAATGGACATTTTGTCGGGGTGGGCGTGGCTTTTGGTACAGTGACCAAACTTATGGAAAATTTCGATATTGGAACCTTTCAGGGTGGCGAAATTAGAGGCTTCAAACAGATAAGAACGTTTAAAGTAAGGAAGTTTTTCGATATTTCCACCCCTTTGAACAGCCTCCTGGGCGAACAAAAGCCATTCCAGGCTCACATCCCCGGCATAGACAGGGTAGGACAGCGGCACAGGAACGCGGTGGTAAGGGGCTTCCCGTATTTCCTTTGCGGCGGCGGCAATTTTCCAGCCGTCCTCCCTTCCTGCAAAGATTTTCGCCCCCATCTCGTAGACAAAGGAATAGGTTTTCAGCCCCAGATTGGGCCAGCCGTCGTTGGGGTTGGGAAGCTGCCCATTGGAAAAGGCGTATTTGCAGGGGGCCAAAAGCATCTGGAAAACTGTCTCCTCCACATCCTGGGGAACTTCCTTCCCATAAACGTGGGCAAAAAGAAGCGTGTTCATAAAAGCTTCCAGTGTGAAAAAATTGTAGTGGATAGACCCTTCATACCAGAAAAAGCTTTCTGTCACACCGCCGCCCCGAACCTGGTCAGCAAACCCATATTTCCGGTCAAAGGCGCGGTCAATCAAATCAGCGTTTCCGGTGAGCAGCCCCACCGCCCCGACAGACGCATTAAGCCAGCAGGGGATATTGTGAATCCATCTTTTCTGCGCGTCCAGAAAATAGGCGCAGGGAATCAGCATCCAGTTGCAGACATTTTCAAAAAAGCCTGCTTCCAAATCCCCTTTGAGAAGTTCAAGCCCACCGGCAATGCGTACCAGGAAGATGGCTTCGTTTAAGGCTTGGGGCGTAATCTTGCCGTTGCCGGAGGGCCAGGTATTCCGACCATGTTCGCAGAAGCGGTACCAGTTTTCGGCGTAGAAACCAACAACCTTTTGGAAATAATCCAGATATTCCTTTTTCCCTTCAAGGCGGTAAAGGGCGGCGGATTGGACTGCGGACATCAGCGCATCATAGCGGTAAAGGTAAACCCAGGAAGCGTCATACTCCGGGCCAGTCATTGTTTTGCCGCAGCAGCCGCAGACATGGGCATGGGGGGATTTCAAGTCAAAGGTGAGGAACGTCCCGCACTGGGAACAGAAATAGACGTGCCCCCAGCCGCTTTCTATGGCTGGATCGTCGGAAAACCGCCCCATCCACTCCGTGACCGTTTCCTTCATTTGGGAAACCAGGCTTTTTCCGTTGGGAGAGCCAGCCCTTGTCCGCATTTTTTCTATGGAATCTATGTATTCCATTCCTGTTACAGCCCCTTCCTAATGTGAAAATTCAGGTGGTATTGCGTTGGATTCAGTTTAACATCTGCCGCAGAAAAGGGAAATAACCGTTTCTTTATCCTATCTGCGATAAATATGAATCGGCAATCTCCCTTTTTTAACCCGCTATTCTTTTTTTTACAATACAAATCCCCTATGCCATTGTTGACAGCATTTCTATTGTTACCTCATAACGGAGGGTTCCGTTTTCCAGGTATTCCCGAAGGACTTCCAAAATTGTATCTGGCATACGCAGGACTTCGTCGGCGGCAAAGCCCGCAATATGCGGAGTGCAGAATACATTAGGAAGCGCCATTAAATCTTCTCGAACCGGTTCCGGCCAGGTTACGTCTAAAATGGCACAGCGGCCGGGCTTTTCGGTTAAGGCGTGGATGAGGTCGTCTTCATTGACCTGTGCGCCCCGTCCAGTGTTGATAAAGGCGGCATTATCTTTCATAAGCGAAAAGAGGGAATAATCCAGCATCCCCACAGTCTGGGGGTTGTTGGCAATATGATTGGATATTGTCTGGCATTGGGAGAAAATTTCTTCCAGGGAATAGGTGCGCTCTATCCCAAGCTCTCCGGCACGCTCCGGGGAAAGGAAGGGATCGAAAACCATAATTTCCGTTTCGTATTGGCGCAGCATACGGATCACCAGCGAGCCGATCATCCCTGCACCTAGAATTCCTACTTTTGTATGATAAGTTCCAGGATATTCCTGCAAAATCTTCCAATGTGCATCATGCCAGCTTAATTCTTTATACAAACCTAGGGAACGGTAAAAGCCTTTATTGGCGTGGATAATTTCTCCGACAGTAAATTCTGCCACAGGAATACTCATGGCTCCCCATGCGCTGACCACCCGGACGCCATTTTCCAGATACGGCCTTGCAAACCGCTGTACCGAACCGGCAACATAGAGGAGCAACTTTAAATTGGGGAAATAGTTCTGAATTTCCTCACTGGTGAGAATGGGCATTTCCCATGTCCCTATAATAACCTGTACATCCTGGAGCAAATCTTTGTTTTCCTCCAGGTTTTCCCGGCAGATAAGCTGTGTGGGCATATCCAGTATTTCTTCAAATTTTTCCCTGCGCCCCTTGGCGAAAACATACCGGATACGAAACCCGTCGGGGTTGGCTAGGAATACGCCTTTCCATTTTTTATGGTTCATCTTCCCGCTTCCTTTCTATAATAAAGTATGCTGAATATATAAATCTATTATCCGTCAAAAGTCTTAACCAGAGCAATGGACAATTCTTAATCTGAATGGGCAATCTTTTTCATCTGGCTGGAAAGCGGTTGTTTTTCCGGCAAAGGGACAGTATACTTTTGAAAAAGAGGAGGGATAACAATGGGGATACAATATACATTATTTACAAAATATTGGAAAGCCCTTTCTATGGAGCAGACAGCGGAAAAAGCAGCTAAAATGGGTTTTAACGGGGTTGAAATGCCTGTCCGCGCCGGTTTCCAGGTAACGCCTGATTCCGCTCCTGTACTGCTGCCCGCGGCACAGAAGATTTTTACCCAGCAGGGCTGTCCTGTTTTAAGGATAGCTGCGCCTTTGACAGAACCTGTTTTCCAGGGCTGCGCCAAGGCGGGGATTCCTGCGATCCGGGTTATGTTTACAGGGGAAAATGCTGCTGTTCCCTTTTGGGATAGATTTGATCGGATGCTCCAAACATTAAAGCAGGCTCTCCCGCTTTGCCGGGAATATGGGGTGAAAATTGCAGTCCAGCCCCACTATGGCCCCGGAATCAGCAATTCCATGGAATTATATGAACTGCTGCGGCAATGCGATTCCCCTTGGGTCGGCGGGGTATGGGATGCAGGACATGCAGGACTGGCAGGGGAACCGCCGGAACAGGGATTGGATATCCTTTGGCATTACCTGATGTGGGTGAACTTAAAAGCGGCGGTTTACCGTCCGGCAGATGGTTTTGGATGGAAGCCGTTTTTCACTGATGGGACGCAAAGCATGTGTTCCTGGGAACGTACAGCGGCATATTTAAAGCACCGCCAATATGACGGGGTGGTTTGTATTTTTGCCGAGTATACAGAGGAAAACCGGACAGAGAAATTTACTGGAATGGATTTGGAATATGCAAAGAAGCTGTTCAGCGGGCAATAAGAAAGATAGATAGAAAAATAAAACATCCGTTTTGCACCTGTGCAGGGCGGATGTTTTATTTTAGCCTTTTATTGGAATAATGCGAGTTCGATAAAGCAAAGTGGCGGGAGTAAGCTAAGATGAGTATAAGCCAGGGCGGATTAAATTGGAACCAGCTTCGTTGAGGCAGCCCCATTATGGCGGGCTTCTTCCTCTTCGTCCGAGTTGGACAAAACTTTAAGTTCCCTCTTGCAGCCATCCAGCAAACCAATGGTTTGCGGATGATGGCCGTACCTAAGACCGATAATCTTACAGTTTAGAGGAAACTTTCATCGCTGTAACATTTCGCGGACATTTTTCTGTTATACTATCCTCAAACCGCAAAGGAGGAAAAGCTGTGAAAAAGATTTTAATTGTAGAGGACGACGCCCTTTTAAATAAAACGCTGGCATATAACCTGACCTCTGACGGCTACGATATTGTTTCAGCCCTGAACGTTAGAACCGCCGCCGATATGCTGGTTAAAACAGAATTCGCCTTGGTTCTGCTTGACATTAACCTGCCGGACGGCAGCGGTTACGACCTGTGCAGAATGATAAAGCCAAAATTCCCTGATACCATCGTCATTTTCCTGACTGCCAACGATCAGGAAAGCGACCAACTGCGGGGTTATGAAGCCGGGGCAGTAGACTATATTACAAAGCCCTTTTCCATTGGAGCCTTGCAGCGGAAAATCAGCGCCATGTTTGCCATGGTGGAACACCATAGACCTGCAAAGGATATTTATGATGACGGCAGGCTGTTCCTTGACTTTTCGGAACAAACCGCCTCGCTGAACGGAAAGCCTCTTTCCCTTTCCCCCATGGAATATAAAATGCTCTGCCTGTTCTGCAAAAATCCAAAACAGATTTTAATGCGGCAGCGCCTTTTGGAAAAACTGTGGGATGTCGATGAAAGATATGTGGACGAACATACCTTGACTACCTCTATCAGCAGGATACGGGGGAAGATTGAAGCAGACGGCGACGCTTATATCAAGACGATTTACGGTATGGGTTATCAGTGGGTGGGAGGAGAGAGAAAATGAACCTGGAACGCCTTTCTGTCAAAAAGCTTTTCCTGCTGGCTGAGGCAGGAATGACAGTTTCCATGGTGGCGGTCTCTGCCATACTCTTTGTTGTGACTGGTGAAATATGGATGCTCCTGGGCGGCGGCCTGCTGACCGCCTGCGCCCTTATCTGGATGATGCTGCTGGCAATGTCTTTTGGAAAACGGCTTTCCCTGTTTACCGGAAAATTATGCCGTCTGTTAGACAGTATGATAAGCGGCGGCAAAGAAATAGAGCGGGCAGGCGATAGGGAAACGCTCTTTGACCGTATTCTGTTCCGTCTTTCCCGGCTGTATGGAATCACGGAGGAAAACCGGTGCAGGGTGGACAGGGAACGGCAGGAGCTTCAAACCCTGGTGTCTGACATTTCCCACCAGGTAAAAATGCCTGTGAGCAATTTAAAAATGGTAACAGATACCCTGCTTGAAAGGCAGGTGACTGAACAGGAGCGGACAGAATTTTTACAGGGAATCCGCAGCCAGACCGATAAACTGGATTTTCTCTTTCAGGCCCTTGTAAAAACCTCCCGGCTGGAAACCGGGGCTGTCCAACTGGAAAAGAAGGACAGCCTGTTGATGGATACCCTTGCAAAAGCCATGAGCGGGATTGTCTACGGAGCGGAGAAAAAGGGGATTGCCGTAACAGTGGACTGCCCGGAGAATTTACTCCTTCCCCATGACGGAAGATGGACGGCGGAAGCCCTTTTCAATCTTCTGGACAACGCAGTAAAATACACACTTCCAGGTGGAAAAATCTCCGTATTGGTGGAGCAGTGGGAAATGTATGTCAAAATAGATGTATCCGATACCGGAAAGGGAATTTCGGAGAGCAGCCAAGCGGCTGTTTTCCGGCGTTTTTACCGGGAGGAGGAAGTACACAGCCAGCCGGGGGTGGGAATCGGGCTGTACCTGGCACGGGAGATTATCACCCGGCAGGGCGGCTACATCAAGGTGGTTTCGGAAGTTGGGAAAGGTTCCACCTTTTCTGTTTTTCTGCCCTGGAAGTAATGGTTCATAGAAAATTCATAACTTTTCCGGCAATTCGGACATTTCTGTGACATTTGGGATATAACATAGTTTGCAGCAGGAAGAATACCTTGAAAGGAGCTTTTAACGATGAAGGTATTAGAAACGATTGATCTGAAAAAGTATTACGGTTCTGAACCAAATATCACCCGCGCCCTGGACGGCGTGAACCTCTCCGTAGAACAGGGGGAATTTGTGGCGATTGTGGGAACCTCTGGCAGCGGAAAATCCACCCTGCTGAATATGATGGGCGGTCTGGATACGCCTACCTCTGGAAATGTTATTGTCCGGGGGGACGAGCTGGCAAAAAAGAACGATGAAGAACTGACCATTTTCCGCCGCCGGAATATTGGGTTTATCTTCCAAAATTACAACCTGGTTCCGATTTTAAACGTATATGAGAACATCGTCCTCCCTGTGGAACTGGACGGCGACACGGCAGACCAGAAATTCATGGATGAAATTGTGGGGATGCTGGCACTGGAAGACAAATTAAGGAATATGCCCAATAATTTATCCGGTGGACAGCAGCAGCGGGTTGCCATTGCCCGCGCCCTGATTACCAAGCCAGCCATTGTCTTGGCTGACGAGCCTACCGGAAACCTGGACAGCAAGACCAGCGCCGACGTTCTGGGACTGCTGAAACGAACCAGTATGGAATTTAACCAGACCATTGTCATGATCACCCACAACAACGAAATCGCCCAGCTTGCCGACCGCATTGTGAGGATTGAGGATGGAAAAATTGTGGGATAAAGAGGAGGCCATAAGATGATCTGGCCCTTTGAAAACGACACCAGCGCCGTTATCAGCAAGCTGGGGTATTTCGCGCCTGGCGGGTTCAGTTCAGCAGAGCTGAACTGGCGACCAGGGGGCTTTTTAGGAGTGCAGCTCCGCTGCACAACCCCCTGGACCCGAAACCTTTTTAATCCGCCCCAGCTTGTACTCGTTTTAGCTTACTCCCGCCACTTTGCTTTATCGAACTCATATTAAAATTGAGGAGGAAAACCATGGTTTGGCCCTTTGAAAACGACACCATAAAAGTTGAGAAAAGACTGGCGAAGCGCAGTCTTGCCGCTGAACGGCGGCGGAACCTCATCGCCATTATTACCATTAGCCTTTCCGTCTGCCTAATGGCATTAACCGCCTTTATCCGCACAGCCATCAATGAACAGACAGCCGCCAATATCCGGGGGCAGTACCAAGCAGGTTGTACACATCTCTCTTATAAGGATATTGACCGTCTGGTTTCCGCCGGAAAATTTGAAAAATGGGGCTTTGAGGGCAGTACAGAAAATATCCGTTATCAGGACACGAATCTATCTGTAAAGTTCTACGACGAGGGCATGAGAAACTTAATGGATATTGCCGGCATCACCGGAAAATACCCGCAGGAGAAAAACGAAATCTGTGTAGAGCGGGGCTTTTTGAAATACTTCACCCTGCCGGAAGAACCCGGTCAAACCCTTTATTTCAACCTAGGCAGCGGGGAGCAGCCCTATATTGTCTCCGGCATCCTGGAAACAGAAAATGACAGCCGCCAATTTGAATTATACATTTCCGAATCGCTGGCAGCAGAAAAGGGGGAAAAGCCCTTTGACATCCGGTTTCGCCTTGCCGGAGACTATGCCGAACAGCCGGAACAGCTTCGGTCAGATATCCAGACGTTTTTTCAGGAGATGGGTATCCCGGAGGAGGAAACCTTTTTTAGTTCCACTTATTTTGATTTAAGTGATTTCTATATGGGCAGTGATATGCCGGTTTATGCAGTCGCTGTATTGATAGCCGTAGCCTGTGCAGCAGTAATATATAATATTTTTTATATTTCCGTAATGGGGAAGCTTCGGGAGTATGGAAGGCTGAAAGTGATTGGAACCACGCCCCGCCAGCTGCGGCAGGTGGTCAAGCAGGAACGCCGGGTTTTGATGTGGACGGGGATTTTTTCCGGGCTGCTGGCTGCGGTTATCCTTTCCAACCTCCTTTACCCCGGGTATTGGAATTGGTCGAAAAACCTGCAAAATACTGTCATTGTGGTTTTGCTGGCAGCAGCGGTTGTCATATTTTCCACCCAAAAGCCGCTGCAGATGGCTGGGAAGGTTTCCGCCATTGAAGCGATGCGGAGCAGCAGCTTCCAAGATGCCCCCAAAGCTTCACGTTCCCTGCACCGTCCCTTGTCCATATTCCGGCTGTCATGTATGAACTTTACCCGAAACCGCAGGAAAGCCGCCCTGACCCTTTTTTCCCTGGGTATGACCGGCGTTATGACAATGTGCATTGCCGCCTATGCCAGCTCTGTCAATATTGAGGAAATGGCACGCCGCTATTTTGGAGACGGCGGCGACTATACGCTGTCTGTGGAGGATTTAGATCAATCCGATGGTTTCACGCAGGCCCAGAGGGAAAAGCTTTTAGGGGAGGATACCAGGGAGAAGCTTCTTGCCCTGCCCGACGTGGACTGCCTTACCTTTTATTCCTCAGTTTACTGCACTGTGGCACAGTTCCCAAAGGCAGAATCTGACTGGCGGCTTTTGGTGGGTGGCTTTACAGCAGAACAGACAGCAGCCTTTCAGGAAGCTGGCGCGGTGCTGGAAGGGACAGTAAACTATGACGAGCTTCTGGAAAACAATGGGATTATTGTTGTGCAGGACAGCGAAAACCTTTTGAAAAAGCTTTACCATGTGGAGTTTTCCATAGGGGATACCGTCACCCTGCAAAGTTTGGAAGGGTACTCCAAAGATTA
This sequence comes from uncultured Clostridia bacterium, assembly GCA_948465665.1. Lineage (GTDB taxonomy): Bacteria > Bacillota > Clostridia > Oscillospirales > Ruminococcaceae > UBA1405. The sequence goes on from CAOJXI010000062.1 coordinate 9,014, forward strand.
CACAGTAATGGGGATTGTAGATTCCTACCAGGATGGTTCCGGTACAATGAAAGCTCTGATTGTGCCGGAAACAGAGCTTCATATCCTCTATCCTGACATTGAGGATTTTACTGGCTACATCAACATCCATGTCACCCAAGCCTCTGATGAACAGCGCCAGGCGTTGTATGGCCTTTTGGATGATCCGCGAATTACAATTGTTTCTTTGGATGATATCATTGCAAAGACAAAAACCAACCTGCGCCTTACACTTATGCTGTTGTATGGGTTAGCGGCTTTTATTGCGCTGTTTGCGCTGATTAACCTTATCAATACTTTGATTACCAATCTGCTGACGCGGCAGCAGGAATTCGGGATACTGCAATCAGTGGGTATGACAAGCCGGCAGTTGTCGCGTATGGTTTCCAGCGAGTGCCTTTGTTATGTAGGGGCGACGCTTTTCATTACGCTTACCCTTGGTACTGCGTGCGGAATAGCGGCAGTACAGATATTTAATCAATTGGGGCTTTTTGGACAATTGACTTATCATTTTCCGGTGTTGGTTATGATAGTTTTTTCCGCTGCGCTTTTAGCGGTTTATGGGGTGTTCAGATTGACAGCAGTCCGGTTTTTACAGAGGCAGTCTTTGGTGGAACGTATTAAGACAATGGAATAATGTGGTTTTGATGAAGTTAATTTGCGGGGATAAGCTAAGATGAGTACAAGCTGAGGCGGATTAAAAAGCCCCAGCTTGCCGGCCGCATTGTACGAGAGGTGGCAGGTTATGACATGGCCTTTTGAAAATGATACCAGCGCCATAGTAAAACGTATATCAAATCGAAGTATATCAGCAAATCAAAAAAGAAATACCTTTATTATTTTGACGATTGCCCTTGCGAGCGCATTGCTGTCCGCCATTGTCCTTTATGGTTTTGGTGTCATACAGGAAATGCAGAACCGCAACCAAAAAACAGCACAGATTATGTATCATGCTATTTCTGAACAGCAGGGATGGGAACTATATCATCAAGAAGAAATTGCGTGGGTGGGAGAATTTTTTAACGCATTTTCTGAACAGGTAAATCATTCAACCGTTCAGTTTATTTATGCAAATGCAGATATGCTGAAATCGCAAAGTATGCCCTATTCAGGAGATTTGCCAGCTTCGGAAGATGAAATTGTAGTGCAGGAATCTTTTTTGAACAGTTTAGGGTATTCAAATGAATTAGGACAGACAGTCCAAATCCCCTTTTCTGACGGAACTACCCATGGCTTCAAATTGACAGGAATCTTAAATGTGAAAACAGGCGATATTGGACGCTATACAGCCATTATATCGAAAGAATTAGTAAGACAGAAGTATGGCAGCAGGGACATGATTGATTATTACATCGGGCTGAAAGACGCTCAAAATATGAGCGAGGAAAAAGCCGCCGGCTATGCAGACACGCTGGCACAGCAATTAGAAATTCCCGATAACAATGTTATTGTCCGTTCCGCTTATTTTAACCTAAGAGACGAAAACCGCGGAAGCGCCACGCTGTTTTATTTTCTGATCGGATTTATCACCTTCATTGGCTCTGGTATTGTTATCTATTCGATTTTTTATATATCAGTAGCAAACAGTATCCGTAACTATGGACAGCTTCGCACAATCGGAACAGCAAAACGGCAGATCAAAAAGATAGTTTACCGCGAGGGAAAATTACTTGCTGCCATTGGTATCCCTATCGGTTTGGTGATTGGAAATGTGATGGGTTATTTTCTGGTTCCTGCTGGCTGGTACTGGCTGACTGCTTTATGTGTGACAGTTGGAGTTGGACTTTTTGCTTTTATGATTGTGATGGATGCCATTCGTACTCCTGTAAAAAGAGCTGCGGCAGTATCTCCGATGGAAGCATTGCGATATTCCGATTATAAAGGGAAGATAAAAGAAAGTTCCGTGCTGCACCGTAAAATAACACCTGCTTCACTTGCTAAAATGAATCTGTCCAGACAAAAGGCAAAATCCATTTTAACAATACTTTCTCTTTCACTTGGCGGACTATTGGTTGTATTGATTTCGACCATGTTAGTTTCTTATGACGGTGCTGCGGAGGCAAGGGGCAGAGCTTTCCCTGTCGGTGAATTTAATATTAAACTTAACGCGAATCAATCCTTTGATACCGCACACATTTCTTTAACCAAATTACAGCAAAAAAATCTGTATCATGATGATTTTGAAAAAGCAATTGAATCCATTGATGGTGTTGCTGAAACAGTGCGTTGGTATTATACAGATGCAGAATACAGCGTAAATGGTAATTCTGGAAAATGGATTCAGGGCTTTCGCCGGGATGAGCAGCAGAATCTGGAGAAAGAACTCATTGCGGGAACGATTGATTATGATGAACTGGTTGCGGGCAATGGAATTGTCCTGCTTCAAGAGTGTGCCGATCTCTATGATATAGAAGCTGTGTTGGGCGATACTGTTGAAGTGAATTATGAAACCGAATCTGACCAAATTCAAACAAAAACCTATACGGTCATGGGAATTGTAAACAAATATTCTTATTCTGGCTTTCCAAAATGCTTTACGCTCCCGGAACAGCTTATGAATGAATCGGCTGGGATAGATTGTACAGGTACTATTTCCGTAATGACTGACACAGATAAATTCGATGCGGTTGAAGCTTCATTAAATCAGCTAATAGACGGAAACAGCGATTTCGTTATGGAAACCATAAAAGAAAGCATCACTTATTATAGTGG
>CAOJXI010000063.1 GCA_948465665.1 uncultured Clostridia bacterium
TTTTTGAACCTTTCTGCATTTTAGAAAGTCTGCGCTGTTCTCGCTTCAGTTTCTTATCTGCCTGCCTGTAATATCCTGGATATTGCGGTTCGCTTCCGCTGCTGTCCTTATACAGCCCGTGCATGGAATAGTCTAGTCCTAAGAAGCTTTGCGGCGCTTGCTCCCATACTTGATTTTCGTACTCAAACAATACGCTTACCTCAATACTTCCCGCTTGCGCTTTGACTTACCGTTACTGATTTCAATATGTAACCAGATGGGATTTGTCTATGCTGTTTCATCTTCACAAGCCCAATTTTAGGGAGCTTGACGCAGCCGTTTTCAATGGATATATTACCGTTTACACAGTTTGTCGTGTAACTTCTGCGGCTGCTTTTTTTGGACTTGAATTTTAGAAGTGGGGGACTTCTTGCTGGTTTTGGTTAAATGGATTTGGCTTTCCATTTGCCTCTGCGGTAGCAGATAGCGGTAATCAGCGCGCCGATTACCCAGGAAACCAGCAGCGAGATAAAAATACATTCGCTCCTTCCATTTGGATATAATTCGCTCCTGGTCAGCCATGCAATCCCATATGCTACCGGAACGCGCAGCGCAACCGTTGTAAACAGGGAAATCCACATAGGAGTCATTGTATCTCCTGCCCCGCGCATTACGCCAGAAAGGCTTTGCGTTACTGCCATAGCAATATAACCAGCTGCCAAAATGTGCATCATGTGGTTGCTCAGATTAACCAATTCAACAGTTTCGGTAAACACACCCATAAGGTATTTGCCAAAGAGCAGGATTAACAAGGTAATAACTGTAGAAACTGCAACTGCTATCAACGTTCCCTGCTTGGCTCCGTCTTCTACCCGCTTATAATCCTTTGCACCTACATTTTGCCCTGCATAGGTAGTCATTGCAGTGCCGAAAGAAAAATTAGGCATCATGGCAAATCCATCCACACGCATAATAATTACATTGGCGGCAATCACCATTTCCCCGAAACTATTGGTAAGCGACTGTACTATTATCATAGCCATGGAAAAAACAGCCTGTGTCAAACCAGAAGGAAGCCCAAGCTTTACAATCATAAGCGAATGGCGTTTTCCGGGTTTTAAGTAGTGAGGCTTTAGATCAAAAACTTCCTTCATACGGGAAAGTTTCCACAGGCACAGCAAAGCTGAAATACCTTGGGCTATGGCAGTAGCCAAAGCTACCCCGGCAACTTCCATTGAAAGCCCTGCCACAAACCAGACATCTAATATAATATTAAGTACTGTAGAAACAAGTAAGTAAATAAGGGCTGAGACAGAATCGCCAAGGCCGCGGAGGATGCCGCTTAGAATGTTATAAAACGCCATCCCAGCAATCCCAACAAACAGGATTGTCAGATAAGAGTCGCACCAGTCAATAATACTATCCGGGGTGTTAAGCAGATGCAGCATAGGCCGAATCAGCATTGGGGCCAAAGCCATGATAATCACAGATGAAATTGCAGTTAAGGTAATACAGCAGCCGATTGTACCAGATAATTCCTCCCGCTCTTTTGCCCCAAAATATTGGGAAACCATGATACTTGCACCAACAGAAATCCCTACAAATAAAACCAACAAAAGGTTTAAAATCGGCCCTGCACTTCCAACGGCAGCTAATGCATTATCACCGACATAACGTCCAACAACAATGCTGTCCACAGTATTATAAAGCTGTTGGGCAATATTCCCGATCAGCATCGGAATTGCAAAGGCCACGATTTTTTTCCAGGGGGCCCCTGAGGTCATATCGGTGGGTGCAAAAAGACTTTTTAAACTTCCCATAATGTTTTTCCTCCTTTACGATGTTTATCAAAAAAGTGAATAAATAGAAGGAGCGCCCGGACAAGCCGGCTCGCTCCCGTTTGCTTTTTATGGATAGAACACTGTCTATCTTGTAGTATAACATAAAAATGGAATTTTCGCAACGATATAAAAAATTTTTTTAAGTATAGAAGGATTAATCCATATTCTAAAGCCAAACAATGCAATTCTTTCCCATATTTAGATTACGCTGCTTTTATATTTGGAATCCCACGTTTTTCAAGTTCAGTTTGGGGTATACAATTATGTTAAATCATATTGTTTAAAACCCCCTCTTTTATGAAGCTCTAAACCCTGTACAGATATACCCTTTTTCTAGTTGTCAACCAAGATAAAGAATGTTATAATACCATCGGGAATTATCTGGAAAGGTTTGATATGATATTATGAAGGAAAAAATGATTGCTATATTTTTATCTGTATGGATGTTATTTCTGACTACTGCCTGCAATGTACAAGAGCAGGCTCCCATAAGTAGTGAAATAACGGAAGAGACTATTGAACTGACCGTATGGGGAGCGGAAGAAGATAAGGCACTGCTTCAAGAGATTTTTGCCTCCTTTCAAAACCGCTATTCCAGCGAAGCCAGGTTTCAGATTACCTACCAGCCCCAAAGTGAATCCAACTGTAAGGATTCCCTGCTGGGAAATCTGGAAGGTGGAGCGGATGTATTTACCTTTGCTGACGATCAGGTAGCGGCTCTGGCTGCAGCTGGTGGTTTGGATCCAGTGGAAAACGCAGAAGACATTCGGAAGCTTAATCTTCCAACGTCAGTAGACGCTGCCAGTGTGGACGGAGTCCTTTATGCGTATCCCTTGACAGCGGATAATGGTTATTTTCTCTATTATAATAAAGCCTATTTTTCTGAGGAGGATATCCAAAGCCTGAAACGCATATTGGAAGTAGCGGAACAATCCCAGCGCCTGTTTACTATGGATTGGTCTTCGGCTTGGTATGTCTATTCCTTTTTTGGCAACACTGGCCTGAAGGTTGGCCTAAATGATGATGGCTTGACCAACTATTGTACCTGGAATAATACTGACGGGGCAATCCGTGGCGTGGATGTAGCACAATCTATGCTGTCTATTGCATCTAGTCCCGGTTTTGCCAGTAAAACAGATACGGAATTCTTGGCTGGTGTTCGGGATGGTTCCGTTATTGCTGGCGTTAGCGGCGTATGGAACGCAGTGGCAATTGAAGAAGTATGGGGAAAAAACACTGGCGCAGCTAAACTGCCTACCTATCTTTGTAAAGGGCAGCAGATACAAATGGCGTCTTTCTCCGGTTGTAAACTTATTGGTGTAAATGCCTACTCACGACACCCAGAATGGGCGACACGGCTGGCGGAATGGATTACCAACGAGTCCAATCAGCGCCGCCGCTTTGAGTTGCGGGGGCAGGGGCCTTCTAACACGGTTGCAGCCAATTCCCCAGAAATACAATCATCTCCTGCAATAGCTGCTCTGCTGGCTCAATCGGAATTTTCCCAGCTTCAACGGATAGGCGGAAAATTTTGGGACCCTGTGTCTGAATTTGCCGGAAATATGGCAAAAGGCAATCCCTCTGGAGCATCCCTTCAGGCGCAATTGGATCGGCTGGTAGAGGGTGTAACAGCACGGTAACAATTAAAAACCAACAAGTAGGATTTGTTTGGTGAAATAAAGTATTATTATCGGAGGAGTTCTCATGAAAGGCAAGATAACACTACAACAGCGTTTGATTTTGCCCATTATTTTGTTGGGTCTTGTAACCCTGCTTTCTAACATTCTGGCAGAATTCAGTATTCATAATGTACACGCCAATGCTGGAACCATTGTGGATGAATATATGGTCAGCGAAACACAGTTGGAGGAAATCAGACGTTCTATGATGGATATCCATCGTCTAGCCCTGTCCCATATTGTGGCTGCCGATCATGCCACAATGATCCAACTGGTTCAAGAGATTAAATCTGAGGAAGCAGTTTTAGATAAAAAGCTGGAAGCCTATGAACGCCTGGTTTCCAAGGAAAACCAGGAAATTTATCAGTCGCTTTTACAGGACTACAAATCTTTCAAACATTCTTTGGTTTATTTGGTCTGTGCCAGCGCCGACAGTAAAACACAGGATGCCTATGCTGTGGCAAATGGGGATGTTGCCGCCTGGAGCAGCGCTGTGGAAGAAGATATTGACTCCCTTTATAACTCTGTCAGCCGTCAGGCAGAAGCTGCAAAAGGGCATCTTTCTTTTGTCTATATTGTTTCATTAGCCATCAGCGCCATCACCCTTTTGATGGGAATCCTTCTAGTGGCAGTAGCCTTTCGGATAATACGGAAATACGTAATTACGCCTGTCCATAATGCAATAAACATCCTCCAAGGAAGTTCCGAGCGTATCAGCGGAGTGGTCAGCGATGTTCGCCAGAGAATTCAAACCTCTAATGTCAGTGTACGGGATCTTTCCAAAGTAACAGAGCAGCTTTCCTCTGCCCTTGAGGAAATTTCCGACAGTACCGCCGCTATCAGCACCAGTGCTTCCGGCACGCAGAACAATGCTAAAAATATGGTAGAGGAATGTTCCGCTATTACAGCTTATTCTATGGAAATGAGGGAACGCGCCGAGGAGATGGAACAGTCTGCCAGGGCAGAAATAGAGATCGTCCGCGCCAATACTGAGAAAATCATGTCTGTACTCAACAACGCTATTGAAAAAAGCAGGAATGTTAATCAAATTGAAGTTTTAACTAAGGATATCCTTTCTATTTCATCCTCTACTGACTTTATCGCCATTAATGCCTCTATTGAAGCCTCACGGGCTGGAGAGAACGGAAAGGGATTTGCTGTTATTGCCAGGGAAATCCGCGAATTAGCTGATTCTTGTTCCGAAACCGCCAATCATATTCGGGAAGTCAGCGAAGTAGTTACGGGAGCTGTAGACTACCTATCCAGCAGTGCGCAGGAATTGGCGGATTATCTTGGCCAAGTTGTCCTGTCGCAGCTCGAAACCTCCGTCCAGGCGGGGCGGCAGTATCGAGAAGACTCTGACTATATCGGGCGTTCCATGGAAGCCTTTAATCAACGGGCAGGCCAACTCAAAACAGCCATGGACGAAGTCGCTAGCTCTATTGCCAGTATCTCCGGCGCTATTGATGGCTCAGTTTTTGATATTACGGGAGCTGTTGACAACACCTGTATCCTGGTAGAAGATATAGCAGGTATTACTGCACGTATGGATATAAATCAGGAGATTGTTGGAGAACTGAGGAATCAGATGGACATATTTGCCAATTTATAAGTTTGTTATTCCAAAATATGCGCATAACTAATAAGGAAGCTAGTCGTTTCAGCATGTTAAATACTATTAAAGAGAGGTGTAAAAAGCTATGAAGAAAAAACTATTGGCACTGTTCATTGCAATCAGCATTGTATTTTCTGTAACCGGCTGTAAGATAAACAGCGGCGAACGATTAATGCGCAATGATTTCTATGAGTATATCAACGGGGAGTTTTTATCTGAGATAGAGCTGACAGCAAAAGATGCCTATTGGGATTGGTTTGGCGAACTTAACGCCACAATATTACACGATATGAGGAATATTATTACTGAGTTATCAGAGGATGGGAAAAATTACCCAAAAGGCAGTTCCGAACAAAAAATAAAGGATTTATATGAATGTGTCTCCAATATGGACAACCGTAACCAGACAGGGCTTGGCCCGCTTCAGCCGCATTTGGACAGCATACGGAACGCGGCTGATATTGAGGAATATGTAGACGCGCTGGCCAAATTATCCGATGAATTTGGATTCAGCAGTATTGTCGGCGGTTATACAATTATGCAGGACAAAACAGATTCCAGCGAATATGCTGTCTATTTAATGTACGCAGATACTTTAATCGGCAAGGAATACATTGAAGGAGAAAACACCCAAGAATATGTAAAGATGTACCTTGACTATATCAAAAATATGCTGCTGGAATTTGGTATGTCAGAGGATGGGGCTGCACAGAGTACAGATTCTATTGAAAAACTTCTGCGGGATATCTGCACCTCCTCGCTGACAACAGAACAGATGTATGATCCTTCTTTGACCTATAACGTATACACGGAACAGGAATTACAGGCCCTTTATACCAATGTAGATATTCCTAAAATGCTGAAAACGCTTCAGGTAGATGGGCAGGATAAATATATTGTGATGGATGTAAAACAGGCTGAAAAAATCAACTCCCTGCTGGTAGAGGAAAATTTACAGGCATTAAAGGATTATTCAACTTTTGTCATGCTTAACGACACAGCAGAATATGCTGGGGAAGCTTATGTCAAGCTTAACAGGGACATGCAAAACGCATTATATGGTATTACAGAAAATCGGGATGATAAAGATATCTGGATGAATCTCACACAGGCGCTGCTTCCCTGGGATTTTGGCATGATCTATGTGGAAGACCATTTCTCCGCCGAGGACAAAAAGGCAGTAGAAGATATGATTGAAATTATCCTGGAAGAATATAAGGATATTCTGAACCGTCAGGAATGGATGAGTGATGAAACAAAACAAAAGGCAATCCGCAAACTGGAAACAATGGCTGTCAAAATAGGATATCCCGACCAATGGCCGGCTGCACGCGATATGATGCAGATAACCCCCATATCAGAAGGCGGCAGCCTGCTTTCCAATCTTTTAATCAGTATGCAGGTGGCTATTGAAGATACCCGGAACAAACTTGGAACAAAAGTTGACCGTTCAGAATGGGACGTACCCCCTCAAACCATCAATGCAATGTATGATCCTCTGAATAATGAAATTATATTTCCAGCAGGTATTTTACAGGCTCCTTTCTATGACAGCGAATACAGCTATGGCGCTAATTGGGGAGGAATCGGATTTATTATTGCCCATGAAGTCAGCCATGCTTTTGACTCAAGCGGCGCCCTTTATGATGAATATGGTAATTATAATGAATGGTGGTCAGATGAGGAATTTGACCAATATGTGGAATTATCAGAAGCGATTGTTGATTATTACGACCAATATGAGATATCAGGTATCCATATAAATGGAGACCTTACCCTTATGGAAAATATTGCCGATCTGGGTGCAATGACCTGTGTTGCATCTGCACTGGAGGGCAATTCCCAGGCTTTAGACGACGCTTTTCGGCAGTTGGCTTTTAACTGGGCTTCCAAGAGCACAGACACCTTTATGGTATATTTGTTGAATACAGACACCCATTCCCCAAATAAAGTTAGGGTCAATGCCGTCCTCAGCTCATGCGACGCTTTTTATGAAATATATCATATCAAAAAGTCTGATGGGATGTATACAGCACCAGAAAGCAGGGTTGGAATCTGGAAATAACAGAAGGCCAAATTGTAAACTTATTTTATCCTTCCCGGAAAATCTTTTCAATCCTTGAAAAATGTGGTATCATAAATTTACCTTTTGGCTACAATAGAGGATATGGGAGATTTTTCCTCCACGCCGCAGACTGTGATGGGAAAGGGAGTTTGAGATATTATGAATTGGCTGGATAAGTTAGAGCGGAAATATGGCAGGCTTGGGATTCCAAACCTAATGTTGTATATTGTTACAACTATGTTATTTGTTGCGATTTTTGACATTGTACTGCAGTTCCCGCTGTCCAGTTACTTTTCACTTAATCGCGCAATGGTGATGAGGGGGCAGATATGGCGGCTGTTTACCTTTATTTTTGTGCCGCCTGCATCCTCGGTTCTGACTTTGGCGCTGGCGCTGTATTTCTACTACTTTATTGGCAGCACTTTGGAGCGGGTATGGGGAACTTTCCGGTTTAATGTATACTACCTTTGCGGGCTTTTGGGATGTATGGCTGCCGGGCTGATTACCGGGTATGGTTCTAATGATTATCTGAATCTCTCCCTGTTTCTGGCCTTTGCCTATCTGTTCCCCAACCATGAAGTTCTGCTCTTTTTCATTATTCCAATTAAAATGAAATATTTGGCTTACTTGGATTGGGCTCTGTTTGCAATCAGCCTTATTTTTGGTTCCTGGGCCAGCCGTGCTGCCGTTATTGCCTCCTTAATTAATTTCTTCCTATTTTTTGGCCCGGATATCTGGTATCAGATTAAAATGCGCCGGGGAAATGCAACCCAGCGCAACTTTCGGAAATATTACCGGAACAACCGCAACAGGTGGTAATCTTTGGTTTATCAGCAGCCACAAGAAGCGATTAAAAAACCGTCGGGAGCAAATCCGACGGTTTTCATTTTCTATCCTAAGTATGATATGGCGTTAAAAGGCCAAATAAGTATTTGGACTTTACCAATTAATTCTTCGCTGGATATATAAGGGTTTTCCCAAAACCTGGCGTCTTCAGAATTCCCCCGGTTATCCCCCAGGAAAAAATAGCACCCTTCCGGGACTATAAACACCCTCTGTTCAATTCCATACTGATTTTCTACATACTCTTCATTTAATTTTTCATTATTGATATATACATTACCTTTTTCGTCTATCCTGACTTTCTCACCTGGAAGTCCTACAACCCTTTTTACAAGGCGCTCACCAAATTCCTTTGACCAGAATACAACACATTCGCCCCTCTCCACTTCTTTTTCCCCGTGAAGGTACGTTACAAGCGTCACACTGCCTTTGGGGATAGTCGGCACCATGGAGGCGGAAGGCACATATGCAATAAATACAAAATAATGAAACACCATCCACAATATGATAAACTCTAATATGAACAAAAGAAGTGTTTTCAAATCAAATTTCTTTTTCTTCTTTTTGTTTGTTTCCCCTTTTTTTTCCTGTTTCAAAGAATCCCTCCCGCTATGCTGTTTCTTTTTGCGGTGTTTATCATACACCTAAAAAGTGAACATAATATGAAATTGTTCCGCTTTTTGTCAAAATTTACATTTATTTATCAGAGCCTGTTCAGAACCTCCCCGCTCACGTTGAGAATCCGAACAGGCTCTATAGCAATCCAAGAAAATACCGCAGCCCATATTGGCAATGCAAATCACGTATAGCAGCGTTGTCCTCCTCACCGGGCGGCAGCCCGCTTTCGTCGTCCGCCTTGCTATACGCAATTTGCTCTTGCCACTCTGCACTGCGTTATTTCCTTGGACTGCTATAATCAGATTTAAACATCCAGTAGCTTCATCAATTCCCCATAACTATGCACAATATAATCTGGAAGTTCATCGCTAAGTCCGCCAGGGCAATACCAGCAGGTATCCAATCCCGCATTTTTCCCGCCCTGGATATCAGAATTCAAAGAATCCCCTATTACCAATACCTGATTTCTCTCCTTATCCCCAACGCCCATTTTATCTAAAACTTTATCAAAAAAGAGTTTTTGGGGTTTCTGGCATCCCAATTCTTCCGAAATAAACAAATAAGGGATATACTCCCGTACAGGGGAATGGTCAAACCTCCCATGCTGAGAAACAGAAAAGCCATTGGTGACAATTGCCATTAAATAAGCCCCGGCAAGCTTCCGGCACATTTCCAATGCTCCGGGAAACAGGATTCCGAAGCTGCCCAAAGCCTTGGCATAATGCTGATCCATCTCCGGCCCTAGTTCGGGGTTTCCTCCCAGTTCAGCCAGCAGCCTGGAAAAGCGTTCCTGCCTGATTTGTTCTCTGGGAATCTCCCCCAGATTAAACCTTTGCCAAAGCGCATGGTTAATGCGGGAATAAAGCGAAATTGTCTCCTCGCTACAGGCAAAACCGTAATCTTTTAAAGTCTGTGCAATGGCGAGCTTTTCCGATTTGGGAAAATCAAAAAGCGTTTCATCTGCATCCAGGAGCAGGTATCTATAACGTTTCATTTTGTTCCATCCTTTTTCTTTTTTAAGAAAGCGAAGAAATCCTTTTTCAACGGCGGGACATAGCCAGGCAGGTCGAAAAGCAGGGCACATGCCCTTAAATCCAAGTTTTTTAGGTGATGGCAGGTTCTCCCCTCACATCGGGAATAAATCAAAACGTCGCATTTCTGGTCTCCCCATTGCAGGACAGACTGCCGGAAGCAAACCTTAACAATGCGTTCTTTTGGGATTACAACTGTGTGGAGATAAAACATCTGGGAATACCGAAGGGTAAAGACATCCCCGTCCCTGGACAGGCCAGAGGTTTTAAAGTCCAAAATCCGAACCGTTAAAAACCATATTGCTGGAACCATAGTAATTAAGCCAATATAACGAATCACCTGTGCCCAGCTTGGCACCAGGCGGCATAAAAGCCATGACCCCGCAGGCACTAAAAGGCAGCACCATACAGCATCCAAAAGGAATTTCATAACCGCCCCGAAATTTGGTTTCACGGAACGCGGGGAAGGTATCAGTTCCGGCGCGAGGATTTGGAGCGTCCGAGCAGCTTCGCGGTTATTGGCTGCGGGAATTAATGCGGAAACATCTTCCTTATATTTGCCGTAGCCTGCCGTATGGAGGAAAGCCGACTGCATCCGCAAAGCCTTTGTTGAAACCGACTGGCGGATATCCAGGTAATTTACCTGCGACAAATCCAAAGTATAACTTCGATGGGTAAGGATTCCGCCGCGGATAAACAGGCTGTTTGCCTTACGGGACACGAAAAGGTTTTTATTTCGGATTAGGTTTGTAATAAATGCAAGCGCCCACCCTCCCAAAAGAAGATAGGCAAGGGCAGCAGCAGCTGGGGGGACCCCAAAAGCCGCCAGCCGCGCCAGTTGTTCCAATGTACCATAAATGCGTTCTGAAAATTCCTTTCCCATTAAATCGCCTATACGGGAAATTGCTGCGGATGCCAACAGGATTCCTGCAAGGGAATTAGAAGTTAATGCTGACAAAATAATAACATAAAATCCCCTTGGCCTATACTCCCTTGGGGAAAATGGCGGGGATTTCAAGCTTGGCAGCAGGCTATCTAAAATTGTAAACAGATATTCTGCGTCAGAACGGTATAACAACATGGAAAAATCAGAATCCTTTGGGCTTCCGCCAGGGGTATCAGCCCGGAACTGTACTGCCTTGAATGGCCGCAAGTACCAGGGGCGCACCATAGATGCCCAGGATATCTTTTCAAGCGGGATCCGGCGGATTCGACGGAAAAATACCCCCTGCCAAACAATTAGACAATTTTCTTCAATACAATATCCCATGCAATGCCAAACCGATATTCCCATCCCCACAATTAATGCTACTACTGCAATATCCATCCATGCACTGGCAAGCCAGGATTGAAATCCCCCGCGAAGGGAAGTTAATAAGCCTCGAATCAGAGGAATGATTAATAAAATCAGGAACTTGCCTATGTTGAAAAGGATGCTGATAAAATGGGGACGGCGTTTTACCATTTTGAACGTTCAACCCTTTCAGTAAAATAACGTGAGTTCGATAAAGCTAAGTGGCGGGAGAAAGCTAAGATGAGTACAAGCTGGGGCAGATTAAAAAGGTTTCGGGTCAAGGGGGCTTTCCTGAAAAGCCCCCTGTCGGGTCCAGGGCAGACAGCCCTGGTCGCGCCCGCAGGCGCGAAATACCCCAGCTCGCTGAAAGATAGCATAGACCTTACCTGAGAGGTAGATACCTCATTATTTCGTCAGTATTTAAAATCAAAAGCCCGCTGGTATTGCTTCGGGGGTGGGATAAGACTGGGATTGATACCAACTTCGTTGGGGCAGCCCCATTAAGCGGGCTTCTTCCGCTTCGTCCAACTCCGCAGAGTTGGAC
>CAOJXI010000064.1 GCA_948465665.1 uncultured Clostridia bacterium
AAAGCCCCCTGGACCCGAAACCTTTTTAATCCGCCCCAGCCTGTACTCATCTTAGTTTTCTCCCGCAAATAAGCTTTATCAGATCACATTTTATTTTTATACTGAATGGAGACTGTCCCGTCTTCACAATAAGTTACAGCATCCACATCCAGCGTCAGATTATCAATAAAGGCTAAAAACTCCTCCTGAGATTTAAATACTGGTTTTGCTTCTGCAATCACCTTTTTAGCAGTCTCCCCTTCTCCCTCCAGGAGCTTATAAGCCATCAAGCATAATGCTTTTGCCGGATTCACACAAGCCAATTCAGGGTCATCAATGAAGTAATTGTTGCCATGGCCTATTCCAACTGCTCCGGCAGCGTATGGATGAATCGCAGGCATAATTGCAGAAATATCGCCCATATCCGTACAACCGGTACTCCATCCATCATTCAGGGAAACTTTGTCCGCAGGAACCACTTGTTCCATCATTTCCTTTGCAATCTGGCGGAGGTTCTCGTCATTGTTTAAGGGGAAGTAGCCAGGCCGGTCGCCCAAATGAACATTTGCCCCAAAAGCGGCAGCAGAAGCAGCCAAAGCGCGGTTTACCCTCTCATTCGCGCTCTTAATTGCTTCAATGGACGCACCGCGTACATAACTCTCTATCTTTACCAGATGGGGAATCGCATTAACAGCCTGCCCGCCTTCGGTGATAATAGGATGGAACCGGATGTGGTCGTCATCCTTGAAAGTTTCTCTCAGAGAATTGACTGCCTGGATTCCAGCATTAGCAGCATAGAGCGCATTTATTCCCCTATGGGGCGCCCCGCCTGCATGGGATGCAGCACCAATATACTCTATATTTTTTACAATACAGCCGTTGGAGCCCTTGGGAATCCCAAAGAGATATCCCTGTTCTCCGGTGCTGGTGTGGATCATCATACTGATGTCTACATCTTTAAAATACCCGCGGGAAACGAATTCCACTTTGCCGCCCAGATAACGGATGGTTCCTTTTTTCCTAAGTTCTTCCCTGTAACCGATTTCAAGGAGTTCTTCCGCTGGGACTGCCATAAGCCGGATTTTCCCGCACATCCCGTCCAAAGCCCCAGGTTCTTTAAAGGCAGCAGCCACGCCGATTAAGGTAGCGCATTGGGCGTTGTGCCCGCAGGCATGAACCGCGCCGGTCTTGCTGTCCGCCTCCGGGTGGGTAGAGCAAAGGAGGGAATCCAGCTCCCCAAGGATACAAACCGTCGGCCCTGGCCGCCCAGTGTCCAAATCTGCATAAAAGCCAGGGATATCCCCTGCTTCTGTTAATGTGTAACCCAGATCCTGAAACGCCTTTTTCATGTACTCGTTGGCAGTCCATTCACGGTAGCCGGTTTCAGGATGCTCCCAAATGTAGCGCTCCGTTTTTAAAATGAGATCGCGGTTTTTGTCTACAAAAGACTTGATAGCGGCAATATAATTCATGTCTGCTGACTCCTCCCTGATTTGTTTTCTTGGACTGCTATAAGTATATTATTGCAGCAATATACTTGTCAAGAAAAAACCGGAAATCTTTTCAGGGAAACGCCTGCCCGAAGCAGTAAGAGCCTGTTTAGGATCTCAACGTGTGCGGGGAGATTCTAAACAGGTTCTAAGCTAACATGAACTTTCTTCAATGGAAATTACCCCTAGCTGTAGGAAAATCGGGAACAGATAGCTAGCCCCAAAGGTTCCCAGTTTTTTAGGCCCTGCAACCGTGTTTCCTCCCCGCTGTAATTCCATCGCCTTATGAAATGCCAGCAATATGGTAGCTTTTGTAATAGACTTGTCCTTCCGGCTGACAAACATTTCATTCCCTTTAATTAAATAAGTAAACTTTAAATTTTTCGCAGTGGTAAAAGAATAGGATTGAAATAAAAGAATTGCATCCCACAAAAGCTGATCCAACGAGGAAGGAACTTTATTCCAGTCCGTATTTTCCTTCAGGGAATTGATCTCCCGTATTAATCGTCCATTAATCTGCTGCCTGTTCTGGAGAAACTGCTCCCGTTCTTGATGAATCGGCGCGCCCCTCCCGTAAACTGTCCGGCTGTATGGAAGATACGAATGGACAGAAGCTGCACTCAGGCCAGTTTGATCCTGTATTTCCTGTGTCGTTTTCCCTGCTTTCCAAAGGGCGGCAATTTCGCGGCTAACGTCGTTTTCATAAACGCCCGCTGTAATTAAAAGCTTTCGGACTTTTAACGGGGCAATCCCACATTCGTCTGCAATCCCTCTAAGGGAAACGCGGTAATCGATTTCTTTTTGCGCCTGATACAGCTTTACAACCCGTTCCATGATTTGCTGGCGGCTCGTCTCATCAGAGCACTTATCCTGTTTTTCTTTTCCAGGCCCTATCATTGGCGTTCCTCCTTTGGACGATTGTCGAAAAATAATGAATTTTGCCAATTTCTTCTATCATACATTTTTTCTATGCCCTTGTAAATAGTTTTTGACATTTTTCATTAAAATCCTCTGGAGTACCAACGTTATACCAATCGTATTATTTTAAATTTTCCCTGCTCTGGCCCCATTCCCTCCTATGCCAAATTCCCCTTTAAAAGTTTTACGGTAAGCCAATGGCGGCGTTCCCATATACTGCTTAAAAACCTTTCCAAAATGGGTGCTGCTTTCAAACCCTGTTTCTTCTGCTATATCCGTAATGCTGTTATTGGTAGTCAGCAGCAGCTCTCTTGCCCGCATAACCCGGCTGGTATTAATATACTCTGCCAAAGTAAAACCAGTCGCTTCCTTAAAAGTTCTGCACAGGTGGTATTTACTAATGTAGAAACGTTCCGCTATTTCATCCAAAGTCAACCTTTGATTAGAATGAGCCGCTAAATAATCAGCAACTTCCAACATCCGGGTATTCTTTGCAGCAGAAACATTTTCCGTGTGCGTTTCCGTTGACATTCTGCGGATAATAAAAGTCAAAAATTCTGCTGTAATACATTGTACCATTGCTTCATATCCATACTGTTTTTCTCGCATTTCCTGCATAATGTTGTATATCCATGATTGAACCTGAGCTTGCTCTGCTGCACCCAACCGCAGAACGCCAAATGCCCCTTCCAGCGCTTCCTCTGGCCCATGCTTCCCAAAAAGCTTTTTCATACTCTCCAGCATAGGCTTGTATACTTCCAAAATGATACGTTCGTGACAGGGATTGCCTGTCGAATAGGCACGATGCACAATATTTGAGGATAGTACAACTAGGTCCCCTGGCCGGATATGGTAAGTTCGATCCCGCATAAAGTAATTCCGTTCCCCCGCAGTCAGGTAATAAATTTCCAGATGATTGTGAAAATGGTTCCTGGGCTGGGAAACGTCTCCCCGGCGGATGATGTGCTCCACAAGCAGCGAATCTACCTGATCCCGAAAAAGAATCTCATATAATTCATTTTTCCCCAATAACGTTCTCTCCGTTTCTTTTGTACATTTTTGGAATGGTTGGTATTATTTTTTTGTACAGAGTATCCTTATATTCCAGCAATATTATACCAAAACACAATAAAAATAGCAATATTAATTGAGATTTTAAAACGTCTTCACGGTATAATAGGGAAAGGACATGGACTTTCACAGAGTGAGATGTGCCATCTTAATTGAGGCGGAACATCTTGGTTTCATGTCCCGATTGTGCAGCCGCCCCAATACTTCCGCGCATGGGCGGCAGAAACGAAAGGAGTTTACAAAGTATGAAAAAAGTGCTTACCGCCGTTATGGCGGCAGCTATGGTCCTGTCAATGGCCGCTTGCTCCAGCAGTCCCAGCAGCAGTTCTTCCGCTCCTGCACCTGCTCCAAGCAGCTCAGCCCCAAGCAGCAGTACTGCGCCTGCAAGCAACAATAGCAGCAGCACCGCGCCTTCTCAGGCAGAATCTTCTTCTGTAGGCGATGTTAAAGCGGAAATGCGTATGATCTGGTGGGGTTCTCAAACCCGTCATGACTATACGCAAGCTGCTATTAAGGTTTTCCAGGACAAGTATCCCAACATTACCATTACCCCTGAGTTCCTTTCTTGGGACGGTTATTGGGAGAGATGCGCCGCCATGGGTGCTTCCAAGAACCTTCCTGACCTGATGCAGCAAGACTATAAGTACATTACTGCTTATGCCCGTAACAATCAGTTAATAGACCTTCAGCCTTATGTTGACAGCGGGATTCTTGACCTGTCCGACGTAGCGGAAAGCGCCTATGCCCCCGGTATTGTTGACGGCAAACTGGTTGCTATTAACCTTGGTATGAATACCTACTGTGTACTTATCGACAAAGAGATGTTTGAAAAGGCTGGTATTGATCTTCCTAAAGATACCTGGACCATTGCCGACTACGAAGAAATCTGCCAGAAGCTTCTGGACAAGAAGGACGAGCTGGGAATCAAATTTGCCGACTCTGTAGGCGGCTTTGAAATTGAAACCCTGTGCTATGCGTTCCGTGAAAAAGACCTGTTTTTCTTTAACCAGGATGGTTCTGAAAGCTTTGGCTGGGATAAAGATACCGGCAAACAGATCATTCTCGACCATATGAACCGGGAAAAGAGCTGGCAGGATAAAGGCTTTATTGCTCCTTCTGCTGTCCGTACCGAACAGAACGGCACCAGTGTAGAAAGCAACGCCCTTGTTCGTGGCGAAAGCGCAATGTTCAGCTATATTTGGTCTAACCAGGCTAAAGCTGTTACCACTGCTGCTGGTAAAAACTACTACATTGTTGCTTACCCCAACCTGACCGAGAAAAAGATGCAGTACATGAAGCCTTCCCAGTTCCTGTCTGTTACCTCTGACTCCAAGTTCCCGGAACAGGCTGCCCTGTTTGTCAATGAGTTCACAAACAACATTGACATGAACATGGAACTGAAAGCAGAACGCGGCGTGCCGATTGCCGGTAAAGTCCGTGAAGCTCTGGGCGCTACCTATGAAGCGGATTCCATCGACAAGCAAGTGTTCGACTATGTTGGCCGTATGTCCGACATTGCCAACAACATCTGGAAGCCAGAACCCACATCCTTGGGTGCAATCAATACCCTTCGCCAGAATATGTTGTTAAATATCCTTGAAGGCGGCAATCCTGATGAAGCATTTGAGCAGTTCTACACCCTGGCAATGGATGAATTCGCTGCTGCTGGTTAAGTTGTATCTCTAACCCACTTGCCCTAACGGATATGTTGGCGGGATGCGGGAGCAAGCCGTATCCCGCCTTTTCCGTATCTTCAACCGTGTTGTTCTGAGAGCCTGTTTAGGATCTCAACGTGTGCGGATTAGCGAGCGGATTTTTTGCCCAGCAAGGCAAAAAGCCGCAGCAATCCTGACGGATTGCAAGGGTTTTTAACGCAGTCTGGGCGGAAAATCCACCGCTAAGACGTGCGCGGGGAGATTCTAAACAGGCTCTGAAGTAAAATATAGGAAGGCGGAAGAAAATCCGCTAACCTAGTTCAGAACCAGGTGCGGCAATCTGCCAGCATATTTTTTTGAAAAGGAGGCAAACCCATATGTCGCAGTCTTCTACCTCTAAAAAAAGCGGACAGTCTAGTTTTTCAAAGTTCCTCTATAACGAAAATACTGTCGGCTACTTTTTTATCGGCTTATTTGTAATTGGTTTTTTAGTTTTTACAGTATATCCCCTGTTCATGTCCCTATATTATTCCATGACAAAATATGATGGACTGAGCGCGCCGCAATGGATTGGACTGAAAAATTACATACGTATGTTTACCACCGATGTCCGTTATCAGAAATCCTTATTGACCACCTTTATCTATGTGTTTACCTCCGTTCCCCTCCGCCTTATTTTTGCACTGATTGTTGCAATGATGTTTAAACGCGGCGGACGGGTGGTGGCAGCTTACCGGACTTTGTTCTACCTTCCGTCTGTTATTGGCGGTTCTGTTGCCGTTGCAGTTATCTGGCGGCAGCTTTGGGGCAATGGCGGCATTATCAACAAGGCTTTTAATGCTTTGGGGTTAATTGAGGGGGACTTCTCCTTTATAGCCACCAGCAGCACTGCACTTTCCACAGTTGTAATACTGGCGGTATGGCAGTTCGGTTCTCCAATGCTTGTATTTCTTGCCGGGCTTAAGGATATCCCAGCAAGCTATTATGAGGCTGCGGAAGTTGACGGCGCCAACAAATGGCAGCAATTCTGGAAAATTACCCTTCCCTGTTTGAGCCCTGTTATTTTCTTCAACCTGATTAACCAGATGATTTCCGGCTTTATGGCCTTTACACAGGCGTACATTGTCACCAGGGGCGGCCCCAACGATGCAACAAATCTTTATGTGGTTTACCTGTTTGAACGTTCCTTTACCTCCCGTCAGATGGGCTATGGTTCTGCTATGGCTTGGGTTCTGATAATCATTGTAGGCATTATGACAGCTATCCTCTTTAATACGCAGCACAAATGGGTATTCTATGAAAGCAAAGGAGGCAAATAATCATGGCAGCGCTCAACTATACACAGCGGAAAAAGATTGGCAGGGCTATATTTCATATTGTTGTTATTTTCCTCTGCTTCCTGATGACTTATCCCCTGCTGTACATGGTTTTCTCCTCTTTCAAAACAGCGCAGGACATTTTCCAGCGCCCTAATTCTCTGTTTCCCCAGGAATTTACCCTTGCTAACTTTCCAAACGGCTGGAGAGGATTTGGCGGCATTACCTTTACAACCTTCTTTGGAAACTCTATTTTCGTTACGTTCTTTGCAGTAGTAGGGCAGATTGCGTCCTCCGCAATGGTAGCTTATGGTTTTGCAAGATGTAATTTCAAGGGCCGTTCTATCTGGCTGGCTATTATGATTGTCACTATGATGATGCCTGCTCAGATTTTAATCATCCCCCAATACATCATGTTTAACAATTTCGGCTGGATTGACACTTTCCTTCCAATGATCGTTCCCGGATACTTTGGTTATCCCTTCTTTATCTTCCTGATTTACCAGTTTATGCAGGGGATCCCCAGAGATTTGGACGAGGCGGCGTTTATTGACGGATGCTCCAAATATGGAATATTTACAAAGGTTATTCTTCCATTGATTAAACCTGCTTTGATAACCGCCATGATCTTTGCAATTTATTGGAAATGGGACGATTTCTTCAGCCCTATGATTTATTTAAGCTCTGTTAAGAAATATACAATTTCTATTGCCTTGAAAATGTTTACCGATCCCTCTTCAGTTTCTGACTGGGGCGCAGCATATGCTATGGCTACTCTTTCCGTTTTGCCGGTTATTATCATTTTCTTCTGCTTCCAAAAATATTTGGTTGAAGGCATTAGCACAACCGGTATGAAAGGATAATTTTAGGTTGTTTTCTTGCAAAAAGGGAGGCTGTTTTATAACAGCTTCCCTTTTTATTTAACGTGACAAACTCATCTTAGCTTATCCCCGCAAATTAGCTTTTCCGCTCTAAACATTTTCAGGCAGCAACAACGATTGTCGTTGAATCACCCTTTTTCGCCTGTTCTATAACAGCAGCAATTAGTTTCTGAAACCTATTATACGATTGGGTAGCGCCTGTCAGCGCCTGAATTTGTACTGTACCCTTTGTACCCAATAGCTGAGAACTGTAATACCGTGTATACGCATTTGGATAGGTACCTGTCACAGACAGCATATTCCGCATATAAGCATTATCCCAGCTTTTAATAAACCCGCTGGCATTTTCCGCATTATACTCTGCCGCAACAATTTCCCCGTCCTGAACCATAATAGTTACGAATTCCCTCCAGCCATGGGAATAATCCTGTGCTTTGGCAGTATAATAACCATCCTGTAATGTATTGCTGCTTTTGCAGGAAGCCAGAGGGAACATCATAAGACTGCAAATGAGCATGGCAAAGATCCGTTTCCATTTTCTGTTCATCTATTTGACTCCCCTTTCAAAACAAATTTATGAACCTGGTTCTGGAGCTTATCTGCTTCCATAGAAAGGACGCTGCTGGATTGTTCAGATTCCACAGCGCTTTGCTGGTTGCGGTCTGCAATTTTCGCAATGGTATCAATAAGGTTCTCCATTCCTTCCAACGCAGACCTCTGTTCCCGAACCGATTCAAAGAGGCGTTGGGTAAACCCGCTGATTTCAGTTGAAACCGTTTCAATGGAACGGACTGATTCCACAGCGCCCGCAGTAAGTTCAACACCTTTTTTCACTACAGTTTTGGTGTTTCCTGCCATTTCGGTAGCCATTTTAGCAGCTTCTGCACTTTTAGCAGCCAAAGTTTGCACTTCACCAGCAACAACAGCAAAACCTTTTCCGGCGTCACCGCCTGCCCTGGCAGCTTCAATGGAAGCATTGACAGCCAGGAGGGTAGTTTGGGCGGCAACGTCTGAAATAGTTTTTGCAATACGGGTAATTTCCTGCGCGTCATTATCAATATCGCTCATTGCCTTGGATAAATCATTCATTTGGGTATTTGCATCCTGAATCATAAGGGAAATTTTTTCCACCTGATTATTGGTCCGATCAGCAGCATCCGTCACCTGGTTCAAACGTTTCCGAACATCAGAAACTTCCTCTACTAAACTTCCTGCAGACTGGCTCTGTTCTGAAGAAGCCTCCCGGAGCTGTACTGACTGTTGGTTCAGATTTTCAGCCATCTGGGACAGTTGGACAGTAGTACCGCGGAGATTCCCCATTGTTTCATTCATAGAGGAAATAATATTTATCAAAGAGGTACGAATTAAACTGAAATCACCTTTATATTCACCCTGGGGGGATATATCCAGGTTCCCGTTGGAAATATGGCTTAAAACCCGGTCAATTTCTGAAACATATTGTTTTAGGCTTTCAACCGTTTCACCCAAAGTTCCTGATAGAAGTTCCAACTCATCGCCGGAAGTTGTTTCTTCTACCATTTTATGAAGATCGCCGTTAGACAGGTCAATCATCCGATGGGTCATTTTCTTTACAGGAACAGAAATAGAACGGGACAGATAAATTGACCAGAGAATAGATATTATTAAAAGTATCCCCGCTACTAAGGCGGTTGTAAGAATGGCGCGGTTAGTAAGATGCGCATAATCCAATTTGGGGATTTCTATCATTAAAGCCCACCGGGTTCCACGGATTGGGGAAAACGAGGTAAACATGGAAGTACCATTTTTAGGAATAATCTCCGAACCCGTCTCCCCTGTAATCATCCTTGCACAAACGTCGTCGCAGCTGGAACCATATATCTGCCGAAGGGCTGTACCCAAAGGAATGTCCTCATCAGCGATTCCTACAATCTGCCCTTGCTGGTTAATAATCATTGCCTGGCCATGCCGTCCAACATGGATATCGTTTAATACGTCTGTCAAAATATCATACTTATATACACCTACTATGTAGAATGTTGTTTCTCCATTAGAAAAAACCGGCATCCCCATTGTAATCCCCGACTGGTTCTGGAAAACAGTTGTTTCACTGATGGTGAGGTTATTTGTTTCCTGGAGCACCGAAAAGAAATTATTATCCAATGTTTTAGGGGAAACTTCATCTCCCTGAATCAGTGAGCCGTTTTTATCATAAAGCGCGATTGTGTGCAGTTCATATACTTCTTTTGTTTCGTTTAACAGCGTCTGCCGGGATGCCTCAGCATTTTCCTGGCTGCTTGGAGCAGTTAAACGGCTGTCCCCGGAAATACTGATTAAACGATCCGCCAGTAAATGAAGATTTGCTTCCAATGTTTTAGCAGATTCACGGGCCAATGGCTGCAAATTATCCAAAAGGATATTATTGGTTAAATTCTGCATTGAAAAAATCATAATTATGCAGCACACCGACACCAAAAGAAAGATAGAACCAATGGTATTTCCTAAAATTTTTCGGTTAAGACTGGTTTTGGTATGTTTTGAACGAATAGCCTTCACCGTTTGACTCATATATGCTCGCTCTCCTTTGCGTACTGTAATGCTCCCATCCTGCCCCCATATATAAATATTTGTTGCTGATTTTGGGGATAGGGTGCCTAGGGAATACTATATCATACTTTTCTAAAATTGGAAAGTCTTTTTGAATTTTTGGAAGAATCACCAAAAGCGATGGGTGGGACAGAAACCCAAGTTGAATAATCCACCAGTTGCGAATGTTGCCTGCAAAAATAAGCCCCGGCGTGAGCCTTTATAAACTCACGCCGGGGCTTGCTTGCTTTCCATGCCCAGGGGCTAAATGCTTTTGCCTAAAATAAACGGCTTAGGTTCTAATCCTCCTCAGTGTTGAAGGACTTAGGCGAAACATAACTGTGGGGGCTGGACGCAAAGCCGTTGTTGTATTTTACTGTCAGATAAAGGGTTCCGCTGTCAGTTTTCAGTTGGACATAGCATATGCCGTCCTCATCGAACCGGTCAGTAATTTCAGTTTCCCCTCCATGGTAACATACCCAAACAGAGCCATCGTCCCTATACTGCACATTGGGTGAATCCAGGTGTTCTATAATCTCAGCTTCCGTAAGGGGGCGTTCGCTTCCGTCATCATTGAGCGCCACTCCTCCCCCGTGTACCTCATGTGGAACGCCGTCCTGGCTCTGGTAAGTGACAGTATAGCTGCTGCCCTGTATATCCAGCACCGCGTCAGTCTGATCCCCATTAATCCAAAGCTGGATGCTGCGCTGAATTCCACCCACATCCGCGGCATATGCTGCGGACATCAGCCCCATAACCATTACCGCTGCTGCACAGGCAGCCGCAAACCGGCGTACATAAATCCTTTTTGTGTGTTTCATTGCTTTTACCTCCATTAGACAGCTTTCAGAGGCATGAAGCACAGAAAACGCCCTTTGATACCGTTGCTTATTCGTCATCGTCCCATTCCTCCTGAAGCATACTTTTTAAGAGCTTTCTTCCTCTGTTCAGTTGACTCTTTATCGTCCCTTCGGGGCGGCGCAGGATACTGGAAATTTCCTCTACGGCATAATCCTCATAGTAAAACAGATGGATCACAGCCCGATATTTTTCGGGCAGACGCATAACTGCCTCAAACAACCGGCTGTCTTCCGGCTCCTCGAATTCCAGTTCTTCCATGTAATCCTCCCAGCCGACTGTGTTTTTTTGCCAAAAGGAAGATTTAATATCCTTTGCCCGGTTAATCGCAACACGGATCAGCCATGCTTTGAGATGTTCCTCGCTCTCGAACTCCTTGTTGAGAGAATAGTACCGGATTAATGTATCCTGTACAACATCATCGGCATCGGCTTGGCTGCGGCATATGCTGAACGCAGCCGAAAATATCCGGTTCCCGTATTTCTGGAATGTCTCTTCCACTGACAGCCTCATAAAATCGCTCCCGTTTCTCATTGAAGGTACCTTCACACACTATACGATTCTGGATGGGAAAAGGTTGCATTGGATAAGGGATTTTTCTGAAAAAATTTTTTCAGTACAATATAAGCTCATTTGCGGGGATAAGCTAAGACGAGTACAAGCTAGGGCGGATTAAAAAGGTTTCGGGTCCAGGGGGCTTTCCTGAAAAGCCCCCGGCAGGTCCAGGGCGGCGCCCCATATACGGGAACTTAAGGAAGAAAAGAATAAAAAGGT
>CAOJXI010000065.1 GCA_948465665.1 uncultured Clostridia bacterium
GGGCGGGCAGCCCCATTATGGCGGGCTTTCTTCCGCTTCGTCCAACGTCGCAACGTTGGACAAAACCTCCAAGTTTCCTCTTGCAGCCATCCAGCAAACCAACGGTTTGCCATGATGGCGTACCTAAGACCGATAACCTTACAATTTAGAGGAAATTTTCATTGAACTTACATAATATCCCTGTTATGCAATTCCCAAACCAGAGCCGTCATATGACAGCTTCATCCAAAGAAAATCGGTTGTAAATTCATTTAGCTGGGTGTCCACAAGGATAAAACCATAAAGGTATTCCCCTTCGTCAGCAGGGGTTTTTCCCAGTTTTAAATCCGAGTCCCCTCTAACATCCCATTCTTCCCCCTCATAGCGGCTGGGTGCAGCTATAGGGGAACCGCTTTCTGTGGAATTCCCATTGTCCAGGGAAAAAAGGTCGGCGGGATATCTTAAACGGATTCTATCACCCTTTTGGATAGAAATCAGTTCCCGCTGTGGGGCGGGGAGCTGATAGGAATCTTTCCCTGCTTCTAAAGCGGCGCCAATTACAACGCCATTCGGGTATCTTTCGGAACATTGTACAATCAGCCTGACATCCCTGTCATTTAAAACAGCAGGAATATAGTATCTTTCCCCCTGGTCGTTTGCACTGATTTCATATATACAGCAAAGCCTTCCATTCAGGGTAGTTTGATAACCGTCAAACCGGGCGTGAATGGTTCCATCCTTGTCAATTGAAACATTTCCGCTTTCCTCCAGTTGAATACAATAAGAAAATCCGTTTTTAATGTCTTCCATAACCTTCCACAAAGACAGCCGAACCGTATAAATGCTGTCCATTTCCTCTTGTGACAACCGAAAGGTAAATACCCCGTCGGAACTTCGTTTAGGGAGGATGGCAGATGGGTCAAGGCCGGAACTGACTGCAATACTGTCCCCGTTGAGAATCCGGGCAAAATTTACAATCAGCTCCGTATAATGGGGTAAGATATTGATTCGTTCATAAATTGGGATGTATTCATAAGAACTCAGCTTGGCATAAAAGGGAAAATAAACGGTCAGACCATTGGCATTTTTTACATTTTGGGTATTGCCGCGGAAAACAACCGCCTCTTTCACAGCATCAACAACTGCCGCAGATTCATCTGGAAAATCTTCGGAAAGCTGTTGGCAGAGGTCTGCAAGATCAACAAGGTCGTAGTCGTCCTCCCCGCCGGTTCCGGCAAAATCCATTGTGCGGCCCCGCGCCTTTGCCAAACGGTTATATCCTCCTGCCAAAAGCTTTTGGTTGGCGGCCTCTGCAAAATCCTCCACCGCCTGCACAACTGCCGGAATCCTTTGCAGGTCTGTAACAGAAATAGTTGCGCGGACGGAAGCCATCCTTCCAAAAAGTGAATTGTAATAAGAAATATATGCCTCTCCAATGCTGCGCCCAATTTCCCCGCCGGTCATTTCCGGGTTTTGGGATAACGCAGAAAGGAAACTGTAATCCCACCCGCTTCCTGGTTCCAGTTCCTCCGAGGCAACCAGGTAATTCGCATACCGGCTGCATACGCAGGCGGTTTCCAGATTTGCCATCATACAGGCGTCAAAGCCAATAAACTCCAAAGGTTCCTCTGCTGCTTTGCTGCTTGCCAGCGCCATTTCAAACTGAGGAAGGAGAAGGGACTTTTCAGAGATTTCATCATATCCGCAGCCGATTACTGCCCCGCCGCCATGATCCCAAAAAATCAAGCCGTACCGTTTTGCCGGATACATGCGGTATCCCAAGTCCAAAAACCCCGCAAGCAGCGCAGGATCGGATAAGTCCTGCTTTCCAAGGTTGCAAAGTGTTTCCAGCGCCCCGTTTACCACCCGGTAGACAGCATATTCCCTGTCAGGCATCAAGGGGTTTTTCCATTCCAATGTTCCCCCTGCAAGAATGAGGAAGTTAATTTTATCAGAATCCAGGCGGCTTTTCAGGATTTCTAAAATATCGTCACTGGCAAATCCATTCTGCGTTTCCAGGTCAGAGCCGTTAAGCACCATAAAAATAGTATATGCTGCATCTTTTGAAGCCGGTACAGCACGATCAATTTTTCCGGCAATGTCCAAAGGGGTTATAGGATACGCTGTCTGTGGCTGCTGGACGGGAACTTCTTTTGAAACAAACGCTGCTGATGTCTGTGTATGGGGATAGGAAGAAATATTTTCCGGGGAAGCGGAAAAGTCCATCCATATCCATACAGATGAAAAAACACCGACAGCCAGCACCGCTATCAAAAGGACAAGGCAGCCACAGCCGGAATAATTCGGTTTGGCAATAAGGCAGCACTCCTTTCAAATTTAGTTTTTTCAGTTTACAGGGAATATTGGGTATGTTACAATTAAGAATAATAATTGCTATAAAAGGAGAGAAACAGCTAATATGGAAATAGAAAACATTCTGGTTCTTCTTCCTGTCGAGGAACGCCATAAAAAGCGTCTGGAAGCAGAAGCCCATGGGATTCCCCTTATCTATGCCGCAGCCGATACTGTCACCAAGGAACAGGTACAGGCTGCGCAGATTATTATTGGCAATCCTCCTGTTGAGTATGTCGCCGGTTCCCCTAACCTGAAATGGTTCCAGAGCAACACGGCAGGCCCAGATCCTTATTTAAAGCCGGGAGTTATTTCAGAGGGTGCCATTATTACAAATGCAACTGGGGCATATGGTTTAGCCATATCGGAATACATGCTGGGAATCCTTTTATCCCTTTATAAAAAACTGAATCTTTACCGGGATAACCAGAAAAGCCATGAGTGGACGAAACTGGGAAAAGTGAAATCTATATGGAATTCTACAATCCTTGTAATTGGGTTAGGGGATATTGGCGGCAGTTTTGCAAAACTGGTTAAAAACATGGGTGCGTATGTGATCGGCGTTCGCCGGACAGACTCCCGCAAGCCGGATTTTGCAGATGAAATTTTCCTTTCAGATGAAATCGACTCCCTTCTCCCCCGCGCTGATGTGGTCGCGCTTAGTTTGCCTGGCAACAGCCAGACCTCCCATATTCTTAACCGGGACAGGATTGGTAAAATGAAGGAAGATGCTGTTATCCTTAATGTTGGGAGGGGTTCCGCAATAGACACTGACGCTTTATATGATGCCCTGAAAGATGGGAAGATTGCCGGTGCTGCCCTTGATGTCACTGACCCGGAGCCGCTCCCGCCTTCCCACCCCTTATGGGATATTCCCAACGTTATTATTACCCCTCATGTATCAGGCGGCTGGTCGCTGCCGGAGACTTTTGAACGAATTGTGGAGATTTCCGCCTGCAATTTGGGCAGGTTCCTAGGCGGCGGGATGTTGGAAAATGTGATTGACCGCTCTACCGGATACCGCACTTTGCAAAAATAATGAAGTGTTTTCTTTCAGTATTGGCTTTTTGCTTTGAATCATTCAGGTTTGTCTGTTTAAGGTACGCCATCATCGCAAACCGTTGGTTTGCTGGATGGCTGCAAGAGAAAACTTTTAGCTTTGTCCAACGTTGCGATGTTGGACGAAGAGGAAGGAAGCCCGCCTAATGGGGCTACCTGCCCTAAGCTGATTCCAATCCCAATCCTATTCCACCCTCTGAGCAATTCCAGCGGGCTTTTGATTTTGAATACTGACGAGGCGGTTAGCTATCAGTCTCTAGGCAAGGTTTCCGTTTGTTTTCAGCGAGCTGGGGATTTCGCCCTCTGCGGAGGGCGACCAGGGCTGTCGAAGCAGCTCTGCTGCTCAACCCTGCGACCCGACAGGGGGCTTTTGAGGACTGCGCTGCGCGCAACGCCGCCCCCTTGACCCGAAACCTTTTTAATCCGCTTTAGCTCCTGCTCATCCAAGGTTTATCCCCGCAAATTAGCATTTCTCTGATAAAAATATAACAAAGCCTTCTCAACCCGTTGACAAGACCGGATAATTGCCGTAAAATAATGACGGAGAAACCAGAAAGCGGCAACGCCGCCACAAAAAGGAAAATCCACTAAAATCAGAAAAAAGAAAGGCCAGGTAACGCCATGAGCGCACTAAACAAAGTAACAGTAGAAGACCTTGACGTAAAAGGCAAAAAAGTTCTTGTCCGCTGTGATTTCAACGTTCCATTAAAGGAAGGCAAGATCACAAATGACAACCGTATCACTGCCGCCCTTCCAACCATTAAAAAGTTAATTGAAAAAGGCGGACGTGTAATTCTCTGTTCCCATCTTGGCAAACCCAAGGGCCCGGATGCAAAATGTACGCTTGCCCCTGTAGCAGAACGTCTTTCGGAGCTGTTGGGGAAAAAGGTTGTTTTTGCCGCAGATGATGAAGTAGTTGGCCCAAATGCAAAAGCGGCGGTTGCAGCTATGGAGGACGGCGATGTAGTCCTTCTTGAAAATACCCGTTTCCGTAAAGAGGAAACGAAAAATGTTCCTGAATTCAGCCAGGAGCTTGCGTCTCTGGCAGAAGTGTATGTCAACGATGCTTTTGGTTCTGCACACCGCGCCCACTGCTCTACCGCGGGCGTGACCGAATATATTAAAACCACAGCAGTTGGCTATTTGATGAACAAGGAAATCGAATATCTGGGCAATGCAGTTAATGAGCCTGTACGTCCCTTTGTAGCGATTCTGGGCGGTGCTAAAGTTGCCGATAAGCTCAACGTTATTGATAATCTTTTGAATAAGGTAGATACCTTGATTATTGGCGGCGGCATGGCATATACGTTTATGAAAGCAGAGGGATTTGAAATCGGCAAATCCTTGGTTGACGAGGAAAAGCTGGAGTACTGCAAGAACATGATGAAAAAGGCTGAGGAAAAGGGCGTAAAGCTGCTCCTGCCTGTTGACGCAGTAATTGCAGATTCTTTCCCCAATCCCATTGACGCTGAAATTGAAACCAAGGTCGTTTCTGTAAAAGAAATCCCTGCTGATGCAATGGGTTTGGACATTGGGCCGGCTACTGTTAAATTGTTTGCCGACGCTGTCCGCGCTGCAAAAACTGTTGTCTGGAACGGGCCTATGGGCGTATTTGAAAACCCAACCCTTGCAGTTGGCACAAAGGAAGTTGCAAAGGCTATGGCTGAAACTTCCGGTACAACCGTAATCGGCGGCGGCGATTCGGCAGCGGCTGTGATTCAAATGGGATTTGCAGATAAGATGACCCATATCTCTACCGGCGGCGGCGCGTCCTTGGAATATTTGGAGGGCAACGGGCTTCCCGGAATTGATTGCATTAACGATAAATAATTGGCTGCGCCTTCATTTATGAATGATTGCAGGTGTTCGGGTGCATACCCGAACGCCTACCTTCATTCTTTTTTAATATAGAATATAGATAAAAGGATGGATATATTTATGAAGAAAAGCGTAAGGAAAGCGGTTATAGCCGGAAACTGGAAAATGAATAAAAACCGTAAAGAAGCAAAAGCATTAATTGAGGAATTAAAGCCCCTGGTTGCCGGTGCAAAATGTGACGTGGTAATCTGCGTACCATATACAAATTTGGAAACAGCCCTTTCCCTGACGGAAAATACGAATATTAAAGTTGGGGCTGAAAACTGCCATTGGGCAGAAAGCGGCGCTTTTACAGGGGAAATCTCTGCGCCTATGCTGTCTGAAATGGGCGTTGAATATGTTATTATTGGACATTCGGAACGCCGCCAGTATTTTGGAGAAACAGATATTACTGTCAATAAGAGAGTCCGCGCTGCCCTTAACGCCGGGTTAAAGGTAATCCTTTGTGTCGGCGAACTGCTGGAACAGAGGGAGCAGGGAATTACAGAAGAAATTGTTTCTATGCAGACCAAAATTGATTTAGCCGGAGTAACCGCCGAAGAACTTAAAAATATTATTATTGCATATGAACCCGTCTGGGCTATTGGCACAGGGAAAACCGCCACCAGCGATCAGGCTGATGAAGTAAATGGGTATATCCGTTCTGTTGTGGCAAAACTTTATGGTGAATCCGCTGCCGAAGCTCTGACAATTCAATATGGCGGCTCTATGAACGCCAAAAATGCCGACGAGCTTTTAAGCAAAGTCCATGTAGACGGCGGTTTGATTGGCGGCGCGTCTTTGAAGGCTCCCGACTTTGCCGCTATTGTTTCGGCAGCTTCTAAATAATTGAATTCTCTAATTCGCCAATTAACGATTTTTTAGATATAGGCAACCCCGGCGGGCGTGCCGGATTTGCCGGAAAAGGAGAAAAAGCCATGAAAAAACCTGTTGCATTGATTATTATGGATGGGTTCGGCATTAACCCCAGCGATGAAGGCAATGCTATCCATGCCGCAAAAACCCCTAATATTGACCGGCTGTTTTCCCAAAATCCCCGTACACAGATTGGCGCTTCCGGCCTGGATGTTGGACTTCCTGATGGTCAGATGGGCAACTCTGAAGTAGGGCATACCAATATTGGGGCTGGCAGGATTGTTTACCAGGAATTAACCCGTATTACCAAGTCTATCCATGATGGGGACTTCTTTCAAAACGAAGCCCTTTTAGGCGCAGTCGAAAACTGCAAAAAAAATAACAGCTCCCTTCATATTATAGGGCTGCTGTCTAACGGCGGCGTTCACAGCCATATTGAGCATATTTTTGGAGTTCTTGAAATGGCGAAACGCGCTGGGCTGGAAAAGGTTTATCTCCATGGGTTTATGGACGGCCGCGACGTGCCGCCGGAGTCCGGCAAATCCTTTGTTGTGGAAACTGTTGCTAAAATGAAAGAACTGGGCGTAGGAAAAGTGGCTAACGTTATGGGCCGTTACTATGCCATGGACAGGGACAACCGCTGGGAGCGTGTATCCCAAGCTTATGCAGCCCTGGTTTACGGCGAAGGAGTTCAGAACCCCGATCCTGTTGACGCTATGCAGAAATCTTATGAGGATGGGAAAACCGATGAATTTGTAGTCCCTGTTGTCTGCGACAAAGAAGGAGTAATAAAAGCCAACGATTCCGTTGTATTCTGCAACTTCCGTCCTGACCGCGCCAGGGAAATCACCCGTACCTTTGTGGACGATGGCTTTACCGGGTTTGAACGCAAAAACGGGCGTTTCCCATTATTCTATGTCTGCATGACCCAGTACGACGCTACAATGCCCAATGTCCATGTTGCCTTTAAGCCCCAGTCCCTGGATAATACCTTTGGCGAATATATCGCTGAAAAGGGATTGACCCAGTTAAGAATCGCCGAAACTGAAAAGTACGCCCATGTTACCTTTTTCTTTAACGGCGGTGTAGAAGCCCCCTATAAAAACGAAGACAGGGCTTTGATTCCTTCCCCCAAGGTCGCTACTTATGACCTGAAACCTGAAATGAGCGCCTATGAAGTTACCGACGAAGTTCTCAAACGGATTGGCAGCGATAAATACGATGTTATTATCCTTAACTTTGCCAACTGCGATATGGTCGGCCATACCGGCGTGATGGAAGCTGCGGTCAAAGCAGTTGAGGCTGTTGATACCTGCCTTGGAAAAGTTGTGGACGCTGTTACCGCAAAGGGCGGCGTAGCCTTTATTACCGCTGATCACGGAAACGCTGACCGCATGATTGATACGGACGGTTCGCCCTTTACTGCCCATACAACCAATCCAGTTCCCTTTGTAGTGGCAGGGATGGACTGCAAGCTCAGGGAGGGCGGAAGGCTGGCTGATATCGCCCCCACCATGTTAAAAGTGCTTGAAATTCCCCAGCCTGAAGAAATGACCGGAACTTCTATTATTGTCTAATCATCGAATTAGTTAATCGGCAAATTAATAGATTAAGAAAGCCCGCCTGTTATCTTTTGGTTTCTCATACAAGGCGGGCTTTTTGCCGAGATAATCTAATTTCAAAAATTTTGTAAGGGGAACAGGAGGAACTGTTATGAACCTTTCCTTTGAGAGAAATACCAACCTGCCGGAAAAAATAAGCCTGATCCCGCTGGATTCCGAATTGTGGGATGTATACACAGGCGCTTATGGAAACGTTGTGAATGACCTCCGCCCCCTTATGAATCCCCGTCCCCATATTTTGACCCCTTCCGAAAAATTACAGGAGGCCATCAACTTCCAAAGCCTTTTTGAAAACCTTTGGCACCAGCTTCATTTTTATTCAGCGGATTACCTTGCGCTCCCCTACCTTGTCTCCCTCCTGGAACAAAGGGCGGAGGAAAAAAATTTCCAGTCCCAGCTTGATTTGATTTCAGAATTAGGTTTATGTTTATCCACTGATATCCCTTCCAACCAGGCTGATCCTTCCCAGCCCATTCCCAATCGTAAAATAATCGGCGATTACAATGACTGCATCGCCGTTCTGCGTGAAAGGACTAAAACCTTTCTGGAAAAATATTTGGAAAGGCTGTCCTGGCTCAGTGAGGATGAGAAAATGTCCTTTTACATATCTGTACTTGCCATTTTGGGTGATCGTGAAGCGGCTTATGTCTTTAATTCAACGGTTTTGGACGAGTGCTATATTATGTGCGGCGAATGTGAATACTGCGACGAGACAATTGAACCCTTTTCAGTTAAAAACCCAAACTCTATCCGGCCTGCCCGCTCTGCTATAGGAAGATGGGACGGCAAATCCTTAAATGATGTATATGTCTGGTTCAGCAATTTGGTCGATATGCTGGGAGATAAACAGGCAGTTAGGGCGCTTTCCTATTATTACGGAATCTATACTTGCCCTAAGTGTGGAGCAAAGGGACGGGTGATAGATTTAATGAAAAAATATTTTTTTGAATTGTAAAAGTAATATGGATTTGATAAAGCTAATTTGCGGGAGAAAGCTAAAACAAGTACAAGATGGGGCGGATTAAAAAGGTTTGGGGTCAAGGGGCCTTTTCTGAAAAGGCCCTTGCCGGGTCGCAGGATTGAGCAGCAGAGCTGCTCCGGCGGCCCTAGTCGCGCCCGCAGGCGCGAAATACCCCGTTGGACAGAGCTAAAGGTTTCCTCTTGCAGCCATCCAGCAAACCAAAAGTACAGATACTAAAACCATTTTGAAACTAAAGTGATAACCAGCCCAGCCAGAACTGCCGCTGTATAGGTACACGCCAGGATTTTGACACAGTCCCGGTTTCCTGCTTTATGCGAGCCGCGGAATAGGATTAGGTAGCCAAATCCCGCTCCTGTGGACAATCCGGCAACAGCCGCCCCAAAGGAAATTGTCCCCACAGTGTACAGCTCTACCAGCAGGACTGAAACTGCACATCCGGGAATAAACCCAACCAGCGCTGTAATAAAGGGCTGGAAAAATTCCCCTGAAAGCAGAAATGCCGCCAAACGTTCCTCACCAATCCAGTATAGGAGCAGGTTAATCAGCACCAATGTAATCCCTACAAATAATCCTGTCCTTATTGTATGGTACAAAGAGGAAAGGAATATATTAGACGAACACGCCCCGCAGCCGCAGGAACTCATAGGAGGAAGCTCCTGTTCCTCTGGTATGGAGGGGCTTTTTTCCTGCCTGTTTCCGTTTTCCTGCTCTGCTAAAAAGCGTTCGTATTCTTCAGCCGCGCGGATTTCTTCCTGCAATTCCGCTTCTTCCCTGCGTTTTTTCTCCAGCTCCAGCATTTGGCGGCGGAAAACTGTATTTGCTAAAAGGTATCCTGCTGCAACCGCTGTAATTATTTTACATCCCAGAAGAAGGACAACCTGCTTTATCTGCCCGGTATGGGAAAGAAGCACAGGAATCGCTTCATCAGAGGTAGACAGGTATACTGCGATTAATGTGCCTGCCCCAATCATCCCTGCTCGGTATAACTCTGTACAGGCCGCAGAAAATCCGCACTGCGGGACTGATCCCAGCAAAGCGCCAATCACAGGGCCAAACCGCTGTTCCTGCCTGCCGATTAATATCCCAATATCCATCTTCCGCTGGAGGAACAGGATCATTAAATAAACCAGATATAAAACCGGCAAAGTTTTTAGGGTGTCCAATACTGCATCTAAAAGGGATTCGACCATAATTTTCCAACTCCATTTGCAAATGAGATTCAATCGCATTTACTGTATTCTACAATACTGAACCAGGATTGTCAATAGGCAAAGAAAAAAGTGTGTGAGAAGGCTGTTTTAATTTTATTGCTGTCCCTTGCCGGTCGGCAGACTTTGGACAGCCAATAAAAAATGACAAATAAAGCATAAAAAGGATAGACAAAAACCTTTATATGGTGTAAAATCATCAACGGTGCAAATCCTGCTTCACATACCGTTTATGCAGGAAAAAAATCGACTGGACAAAAACTTAGAACCTGTATTCATAACTTGGAGATGCAGTATGGCAGGAAAAAGACCGTTCAGACAGCGTAGGGCAGTTATGAATACAGGTTCTTAGCCCGCCAACAGAAGGAGATTACCAGATATGGGGTTAAAATTTCGCGGAAATCCATTTTACGAAACCTTATTAATGACATTTTGCGCAATACTGATAGCGGTTGGAAACCATTTTTTCCGATTTCCCAACCACTTCACCTTTGGAGGGGTATCCGGTATTGCCATCATTCTTCAATACTACCTTCCCCTGTCCACTGCTACCATAAACTTTATCCTCAACAATTTACTTCTAGTAATTGGATTCTTGGTTCTGGGGAAAGGGTTCGGGGTGAAAACCGCTTATGTAAGCTTTACCCTATCCCTTTTTATATCCATTTTGGAAAAAGTGCTTCCTTTGGACGGCCCCCTTACTGACCAGCCCATTTTGGAGTTGTGTTATGGTATCGCCCTTCCTGGTGTGGCTGCTGCCCTGCTTTTTTATGTCGGGGCTTCCAGCGGCGGGACGGATATTATTGCTATGATCCTTAAAAAACATACCAGTATCAATATTGGCAGGGCGTTATTCTGCGCAGATGCCCTTGTTGTCTGCATATCCTTCTTTACTTTTGGCGTTAAGGTAGGCTTATATTCTGTTTTAGGTCTTATGGTAAAATCCTTCCTAATTGATTCTGTCATTGAAAATATCAACCTCTGCAAATCCTTTAATATTATCTGTAACAATCCTGAACCAATCTGCCGCTTTATTACTGAGAAATTAAACCACAGCGCTACCATATACGAAGCTCAGGGCGCTTTTACACATTCTCCCAAAACAGTCATTATTACAGTTATGAGCCGTCCGCAGGCAATCATTTTACGGCAGTATATCAAATCCATTGAACCAACGGCCTTTATGATTATTACCAACAGCAGCGAAATCATTGGAAAGGGCTTCCAAAATTAGCATTTGGCAAATATGCGGTACAGCCTTGGATAAATCTGGCGGTTAGGATATGCCTGTAAAGCCAAAAAATTCCCTGTCTTGCCTTTATTTTAACGTAAGTTCAATGAAATTTTTTGCTTTTCGGCATTAGATACGCCATCATCCGCAAACCGTTGGTTTGCTGGATGGCTGCAAGATGGAACTTGGAGGCTTTGTCCAACGTTGCGACGTTGGACGAAGCGGAAGAAAGCCCGCCTAATGGGGCTGCCCGCCCGAAGCTGGTTCCAATCCCAATCTTATCTCACGCCCTTAGC
>CAOJXI010000066.1 GCA_948465665.1 uncultured Clostridia bacterium
TTTTAGGAAAGCCCCCTGGACCCGAAACCTTTTTAATCCGCCTTAGCTTGTACTCATCTTAGCTTTCTCCCGCAAATAAGCTTTATCAAATCCGTATTTAAGAAAGGAATTCTAAAAGATGGAATTTTATTATGAATGTGAAAACTGTGGAAAAAGGTCAGATATAACCATACAAACCCCATGGTGCCAATGTGGGGGCTTATGGAAACTCGCCTATACGAAACCCCTCCCAAAATTTGAATCCAAAGGGATTGATACAAAAGAATGGAGTCTCTTCCGATACCGAAACTACCTTCCCATCCCGAAGGGAGGGGAAAACATCTGGAAATCAATAACAATGGGGGAGGGTATGACCCCCATTATCCCTTTCAATAAAAACGTACTGTTAAAAATGGATGATTATATGCCAACTTTGTCCTTTAAAGACAGGGGCGCGGCAATCCTGGCAGTTCATTGTAAATCCATCGGGGTTAAGGAAGTTGTTCAGGACAGCAGCGGCAATGCAGGGAACAGCGTAGCGGCGTACTGTGTCCGTGCAGGGATAAAGTGTAAAATTCTTGTCCCCGAAAATACTTCCCCGAAAAAGGTATCCATGATACAGGCATATGGGGCAGAAGTACGGATTGTCCCCGGCTCGCGGGACAACTGCGCGGAAGTTTGCCGGAGAACCGTACAGGAAGCGGGGGCATATTATGCAAGCCATGTATATAACCCGTTTTTCTACGAGGGGACAAAAACCTATCTATACGAAGTATATGAACAGCTTGGACGGATTCCCAAAAACCTGTTTATTCCGGTAGGGAACGGGACGCTTTTCCTTGGGGTGATGAAAGCCCTGGAGCATTTCCAGGCCAGCGGGATCCTGGACAGCAGCCATTTGCCGCAGGTTTAC
The DNA here is from genome assembly GCA_948465665.1 of uncultured Clostridia bacterium. Classification (GTDB taxonomy): domain Bacteria; phylum Bacillota; class Clostridia; order Oscillospirales; family Ruminococcaceae; genus UBA1405. The sequence goes on from CAOJXI010000066.1 coordinate 893, forward strand.
GCAGTACAAAGCGAAAACTGCGCCCCTCTTTTGCAGGCGGCGGCAAAAAAATCCCCACATCCTGCTGATGTAACTCCTTCTGAAACTTTGGCAGAAGGGATTGCAATCGGCAGACCGATGAGGGGAAGGGAAATTCTCAAGTATATGTACCAATATGGGGTACGGGCTGTCCCTGTGCCGGAAAAGGGAATCCTTCCGGCACAAAGGGAACTGGCTGAAAAGGGGATTTTCTGCGAACATACAACAGCGGCAACTTATGCGGCCTACCAGGAATATGCGCGCTGTTATGGGGAATTGGAGGATGTGCTTCTGCCCATCTGCGGGGCGGGGATAAAATCCCAGAAATAACTTACTCCATCCCTAAAATAACAATCCCTACCATTACAATGGCAATAACGACATAATGTTTTTTAGAGAGCCTTTCCTTTAAAAACAGGTGCGACCACAAAACCGAGAAAATGCAGTAGGAAGCAATTAAAGGTGCTGCAAGGATGGCATTGGCTGCAATTGCAAAGACATAGGTAAACTGTCCGGCTGTTTCGCATACTGCCGCTAAGAGTTTTGGCTTTTCCTGTGTAGGATGGATCTTTTCCTTTTTAATGACCTGGACATAGATAAACGCTGCAACCGCCATAAACAGGAAGGTTAGCTCATACGCGACGTTTGCCGGGCGTTCGTCCAACATGCCGCCGTCTAATACAATAGCGTCTGCAAAGGTTCCTAAACCATCCAGGATACAGTAAAGGACTGGGAACAGGATTGCAAGGAAGCTGTTGGTATATTTTTTACCGGATACCGCCTTTTCCGCTTTGATTTCATCGGCGGAACGGGCACGCTCTAAAACAGCAAAAGCTACTACGCCAATACATAACAGGGCAACCCCTGTAAACTGCAGTCCAGACATGGTTTGATGCAGGAACAGGAAGCACAGCAGGGAAGCTACCGCCCCTGATGAATTACAGATGGGCGATGAAATGGAAAGCTCTATGTACCTGAGCCCTGCATACCCTAACACCATCGACAGGATGTACAACATGGAAACCGGAAGGTAAGTCCATATTGTATGGAAGGTTACTTCCACCCCGCCTAGGGTTATTTCATAAATTGCGTGCAGGCCCATTACAATTCCTACGGCAATTACCATTTTCCAATGGCTGTATTTATCCTCTGGCTTGGAGCCGACTTTTGAAAAGAAATCCGAACCGCTCCAGGCTAATATTGAAAACAGCGAAAATAAAAACCACATAATTGAGCTCCTTATACTTTTGTACTATTTTATGGATTTGGGGGGATTGCCCCTTTCAAAGTTCAAAAGCCGGAACAGCTACGGGCTTGCACAAGGAGAATACGCATGAAAGATTTTCTTCGTCTTCCCCTCCGGGATGTGAAATGATTCAAATGGAAACCGCATACGAACCTCCTTTTTTGCTTACGTATGGATTGCCAGTTAGAGCCTGTTTAGGATCTCAACGTGTGCGGATTAGCGAGCGGATTTTTTGCCCAGCAAGGCAAAAATTCGCAGCAATCCTGACGGATTGCAAGGATTTTTAACGCAGTCTGGGCGGAAAATCTGCCGCTAAGACGTGCGCGGGGAGATCCTAAACAGGCTCTTAGACATGGCAATCCATTATAGCATAAATTATGACACAAAACAATCATAAAAATTTCCGCAAAAGTTACATATAGTCCTTTTCAAATGCCGAAAAATCTTTTATACTGAAAGACGGCAGTTCAAAAGGTTCTTAAAATATTAACGAGGTGAACAACTATGTATCAGCCAAAAGGAATTATTCCCGCTATGGCAACGCCCTTTTATCCAGATGGTTCATTAAACTTGGATGAATTGGGAAACCAGGTGGAACGCTTTATTAAAAGCGGCGTACATGCTATTTTTACCCTTGGTACAAACGGGGAATTTTATGCGCTGAATTTTGATGAAAAGGTTCAGGTAATGGAAACGGTAATTCAAAAAGCCGCTGGAAGGATTCCTGTCTGGGTTGGAACCGGCTGCGTTACAACTGAGGAAACCATCCAACTGTCAAAACGGGCGCAGTCCGCAGGCGTGGACGCTCTTTCGGTGATAACCCCGTATTTTGGACAGGTCAGCCAGAAAGCTATGGCGGAACATTACCGTTCTGTAGCAAAAGCGGTAGACCTTCCAATCCTGATGTACAATATTCCTGCCAGAACCGGCAACAGCATTTCAAAAGAAACGGTTGCAGAATTAGCCAAAGTTGAAAATATTATAGGGATTAAAGATTCCAGCGGAAATTTCGATAATACCCTACAATATTTGGAAATCACTCACAGAGAATTTGCTGTGATTGCCGGAAACGATTCTTTAATCCTTTCAACCTTAATGGCTGGGGGAGTTGGAGCAATCGCGGGGACAGGAAATATTTTCCCGGAGCGTTTGGTGGAAATGTACCGCGCTTGGGAATCCGGGGATATCGTTAAGGCAACTCAGATTCAGGATTCTATCCGCCCCATCCGCGACTGCCTGAAATTGGGGAATCCCAATTCGGTGATTAAGCGGGCGGCTAATTTGATAGGATACCCGGTTGGGCCGGCGCGTGCGCCGTTTGACGGGGATTATTCCGTATGGGATCCCGCTTTGATGAAAACTTTAGAGAAATACTATCCTGAACTGCTGAAAAAATAAAAGCCGGCAAAAAGGCTGCGCACAAGGAAAAAACCTGTGCGCAGCCTTTTTTCATTATTTTTTAGAAATGATGCAGAGCAGAAGCCCCTTTTTCAAACTGACAACTGCTTTATCCTCAATGAATTCATTGCTGACCCCCAGGGGGTAGTCTGCTTTTAAAACCGCGTCAGTCAATGGATACGACAGCCCTTGGTAAGTAATTCCCTCGCAGGGTTCCCCCAAGCAGAAAAAGCTGATATAACAATCCTTTTCCTGCGGGATAACTGTTGTACCTGCCCCAACAGGGAAAGCCCGGTTCCTGAAATCCATCAAAGTAACATGGAGTCCCAGCTTCCACCCAAAAGCAATCGACTGCAAATTTCCAACCGTATGATCCAGCCTTCCGCCGAAACATCCCAGCACAACTGCCCTCTTACAGCCCTGCTCTGCTGCATACCGCAAGGCCAGGATTAAATCAGTATCATCCTTGCGGACAGGGTAAACGATTTTATTCAAATCCTGAACCTGCTCTATTTCGCAGGAGTCAAAATCCCCCATCAGCACATGGGGGACAATCCCGGCGGAAACCGCCCTTAAATATCCGCCGTCCGCGCAGATAACCAAATCCGCTTTTTCCGCCTGCTGGACGGCAAGGCGGCTGTCCCATTCCGGGGCTGCACACAGGATCAAAGCGGATTTATTCTGAATGTCATGGTCATGGACAGGGTTCATTGTTCTTTCCTCTCCCATTCCTTGATGCTCTTAGCTTTTTCGTACATAAAACAGTAATTTTCATAACGGCTTGGGGCAATTTTGCCTTCCTGCAAAGCCTCCCGGACAGCACAGCCTTTTTCAGCCGTATGTGAACAGCCTGTAAAACGGCATTTATCCTGAAATGGCGCAAATTCCCGGAAACAGTCCGAAAGTTCCCCTTTTCGGATGGTTTCAAACCTCTGGTAATCCATAGCGGAAAATCCCGGCGTGTCCGCTGCCCAGCCGCCATTTTCCAGGGGATACAGTTCTACATGCCGCGTCGTATGCCGCCCGCGTCCCAGCTTTTCACTGATTTGGGCTGTCTCCAGGCAAAGGCGCGGCGCTATGGCGTTAAGCAGCGTGGATTTTCCTGCCCCGGAATTTCCTGTGAAAGCCGATATTTTCCCGGCAAGGGCGTCTTCTACCTGCTCTGTCCCTTCTCCTGTAACGCCGCATACTTCCGCAACCGGGAATCCTGCCTGACGGTATATTTTGACAAACGGTTCCAAATCCGCCAGGTCTTTTTTTGTAAAAACAATAAAGGGGGATATCCCTTTTTTTTCGCAGATGGCAATCATGCTGTCCAGCACAAACAGATTTGGAGCAGGGTCTGCGGCAGAACAGACAAAGACCAGCTGATCCAGATTCGCAAGGGGAGGACGGAGAAGCTCGTTCTTCCTGGGGGCTATCCCCATGATATATCCCTTTCCTCCTGCGGTCATTTCAACAGACGCGATATCTCCCACGCAGGGGGAGACATTTTCCTTTCGGAATACGCCCCTGGCACGACATTCTACCAGTTTCCCATCCCCGGTATCTATATAGTAAAATCCTCCCAGCAGTTTGATAATCCGGCCCGTTTGTTTTTCCATGTTGTTTGCTGTCTCCTGTCTTTCTTTTTTATCAGGAAATATATAAAAAGACGTTATGGATCCTTTCCACAACGCCTTTTTTTACTGGTGGACGATAAGGAACTCGAATCCCTGACATTTCGCACGTCAAGCGAACGCTCTACCAGCTGAGCTAATCGTCCATATTTTGTCCCGCTTGTTTGGAACAATTGCTATTATATCACGGCTGACATAAAAAAACAAGCCCTTTTTGAAAAATTTGTCTTGTTTTTTACTTTTCGTCGTTTTATATAAAATTGTGGCGCTGTATTAGAATGATTTGTAAGCCCGCTTTGGAAATGGTATTGTCTCTGTTTTCTTCCTATGATATAATAAAATAGCGTGTAATTTCTTTACAATGCCGTTTTACAAGGGAGGATACACTGTGGTTATAATGGGTATAGACCCCGGTTATGCGATTGTCGGCTATGGGGTGGTGGATTATGAAAACAATAAGTTCACCCCTTTGGAGTTCCGCTCCATCACGACCCCTGCCGGGATGCCTCTGGAACGCCGCCTTGAAATTATATATGACAGCCTGACCGCCGTTTTCCTCCAATACAAGCCGGAAGCCGTAGCAGTGGAACAGCTCTTTTACCAGCACAACCAGACTACCGTTATATCAGTTGCCATGGCGAGGGGGGTTATCCTCCTCAGTGCGCAGAAATGCGGGATTCCGTTTTACGAATACACGCCCATGAAAATAAAACAGTCGGTCGCAGGTTACGGCGGCGCGGACAAGCAGCAGGTAATGGAAATGACCCGCAGGTTATTAGGGCTGCGCGAAGTTCCCAGGCCCGACGACACAGCCGACGCTTTAGCCGTTGCAATCTGCCACGCCCACAGCTCTAATTCAGCTTTATCCCGTATTGAAGCTGTCTCCAAGCTCGGCAAATACAATACTGGCGGCGACCGTTCTACTGCATATACGGAAAGCGGTTTGAAAATCCGCAGCAGCTGGGGCGGGAACGGTTATGGGGCCGCTGTCAAAAAACAGGGCAGGAAATCCAGCAAGTAATCTGACAGGGGGAACTGTGGATGTTTTACAGTTTAAGGGGAAAACTCATTTTGACCCAGGCAAATTTGGCAGTGATTGAGTGCGGGGGAGTGGGCTATCGGTGTTCTACATCCCTTTCCACCCTGCGCAAGCTGCCTAAAAATAATGAAGAAGCCGTCCTATATACATACCTGTATATCAGGGAAGGGGCTATTGACTTATTCGGCTTTGCGGATATGGAAGAACTCAATTGCTTCAAGATGCTGATAGGGGTATCAAAGGTAGGCCCAAGGCTTGCGCTGTCTATTTTATCTGACTTATCGCCGGAGAGGTTTGCATTATGTATAGCCGCAGGAGATGCGAAAACAATTACCCGTTCCCAAGGGGTAGGGCCAAAACTGGCAGAACGGATTGTATTAGAGCTGAAGGATAAGATAAAGGGAATGGAAGTATCCAAAGGTTTTTCCAGCGACGATATTCCCGCGCCGGAGGATTCCTCCAGCATTGGGGAAGCGATCAGCGCCTTGGTTGTGCTGGGGTATTCCCAGTCTGAAGCGGCTATGGCATTATCAAAGCTGGACCCCACCCTAACGGTAGATAAGCTGATTACAATGGCATTAAGGAGCCTTGCAGGGCAATAAGCCTGCAAATGAGCTATGATATAGAAAATGGAGGGAACAGGCCGAAATGGGCGGTAAAAAGGATATAGATTTAGAGGAAATGCAGTTTGAAACCCGTATGACTTCGCCGGAAAGCACAGAAGAAGATTTCGACTTAGAGACAACCCTGCGGCCTAAATCCCTGAAAGAATATGTGGGGCAGGAGAAGGTAAAAGAAAACCTAGCAGTATATATGGAAGCTGCAAAACGCCGGGGGGAGCAGCTGGATCATGTCCTGCTTTACGGGCCTCCCGGTTTGGGAAAAACAACTTTGTCGGCTATTATTGCCAATGAAATGAATGTAAACCTTCGCATTACCTCCGGCCCGGCGATTGAAAAGCCCGGCGATTTGGCTGCGCTTTTAACAAACCTTGCGCCAAACGATGTATTGTTTATTGATGAAATCCATAGGATGTCCCGCGCAGTTGAAGAAGTCCTCTATCCCGCTATGGAGGATTTTGCATTGGATATCATTATTGGGAAAGGCCCTGCTGCCCGCTCCATCCGTATTGACCTGCCTAAATTTACTCTGGTTGGCGCTACTACCCGCGCCGGACAGCTTACAAGCCCCCTTAGAGACCGCTTTGGCATGGTGTTCCGGCTGGAATTGTACACGGTGGAGGAATTAACGGAAATCATCCTGCGCAGCGCTTCCATTTTAGGGATTCCCTGCGAAAAAGACGGCGCGGCTGAACTGGCAAGGCGAAGCCGGGGAACTCCGCGTATTGCAAACCGTTTATTGAAACGGGTTAGGGATTATGCCCAGGTTTTGGGGGATGGAATTATTACCGGGCAGATTGCGGATATTGCTTTGGGCAGGCTTGAAGTGGACAAGCTGGGGCTGGAAGCTACCGACCGCCGGATGCTGCAAACAATTATCCGCAACTATGGCGGGGGGCCGGTGGGGCTGGAAACCCTGGCAGCGGCTATTGGCGAGGAAGCGGTTACATTGGAGGATGTAAACGAGCCTTATCTGATGCAGATTGGCTTTATCAGCCGGACACCTAGGGGCCGCTGTGTCACCAGGCTGGCTTACCAGCATTTGGGGTTAAAGGTTCCAAAAAGCCTTTCCAGCGAGGAAAATCCTGATGGGGAACAGCTTAAAATGCAGCAGATATAGCCCCCACTGAATCATATAAAAGATGGGATTCAGGGACAGTTTTCAAGCGGCTTACATAATATAGAATAGCAGGAATTAGGATAAGGGAAAAATATAATGTTATCTTTTTAGAAGGGATGGAAACCCCATGGGAAAATATTTTGGGACAGACGGAGTAAGAGGTAAGGCAAACGAAGATTTAACAGCAGAGCTGGCTCTTTCCATAGGCCGCGCGGCTGCTGCGGTGCTGGCAGAAAACCGGACAGACGGCAAACATCCAAAGGTTGCAATCGGCAGGGATACCCGCTGTTCTGGCGAAATGCTGGAAAACGCCATTGCAGCAGGGCTTCTCAGTACTGGAGCGGATGTATACCGTTTAGGTGTTATCCCTACTCCTGCTGTGGCGCGGCTGGTGTCACAGTATGGCATGGACGCGGGGGTAATGATTTCAGCTTCCCACAACCCCTATGAGGATAATGGCATTAAACTTTTTGACCGGGGCGGGTATAAACTCAGCGACAGCACCGAAGAAGAAATGGAAGCCATTATGGACGGCAGGTTACAGGTGGAGGGTTTGACAGCCGCCCCTGAAAGGTTGGGAAAGGTCTTTGATTGGAGCGGGCGCGCTGCGGATGATTACGCTGAATATCTGCGGAGCTGCGTGTCTTTCCGGCTGCCAGGCTGTAAAATCGCCTTTGACTGTGCCAACGGGAGCGCTTCCGCGACAGCTTCCAAGGTATTCCAGGACTGCGGGGCGGAGTGTGTTTTCCTCCACGACCAGCCGGATGGATTTAATATTAATGCAGGCTGCGGCTCTACCCACATACAGAACCTGAAGGATTATGTTTTAAAGGAAAACTGCGACCTGGGGATTGCCTTCGATGGCGATGCAGACCGCTGCATTATGGTTGACGGGGACGGACAGGTAATCGACGGCGATAAATTAATCGCCATCTGTGCCAAATATATGAAACAACACGGCCTTTTAAAAGATAATGCGGTTGTAGTAACGGTTATGTCTAATCTGGGATTTTTCAAATTCGCCCAGGAAGAAGGACTCCAGGCTGCTATGACAAAAGTCGGCGACCGGTATGTTTTGGAGCGGATGCTGGAAAAAGGCTATACTTTAGGCGGGGAAGCGTCAGGACATATTATCTTTTCCCAATACATGACAACAGGGGACGGACAGCTTTCCGCTTTACAGGTTCTGTCCATTATGGCGGACACCGGGAAAAGCCTGAAAGCGCTGGCTTCTGTGATGGATATTTACCCTCAAGCCATGGAAAATCTGCAAGTAACCAAGGAAGAACGGGCAAACTATGATAATAACGCCCGGATAGAAGCCTACATCCGGGAGCAGCAGGAGCTGTTGGGGGGCAGCGGGCGGATCCTGGTTCGGCCTTCTGGTACAGAGAATTTAATCCGCGTTATGGCGGAAGGGAAAAACCAGAACGAAATCCAACAGCTTGTAGAAGAAATGGCCCAGCATATCGGGGAACTTCTGAAAGCATAAATCCATAAGAACCTGATTAAAATCTCTCCGCGCATTTTGCGTCTGTCCAGGATTTAAACAGGTTTTAAGGGGGAACGTCAAAAATGAGGGCTGCCAACGGATGGCAAGATTATCAAATACTCGATACATCAGGCGGCGATAAACTAGAACGCTGGGGGAATACTTTTTTAATACGCCCTGACCCGCAGATTATCTGGAATACGCCAAAGGAAAACCCTTATTGGAAAAAAGCAAATGCCGCTTATTTCAGGTCGTCTTCCGGCGGCGGACATTGGGAGTTCTACTCCATGCCAAAGCCGGAATGGACTGTAGGGTACAAACATCTTACCTTTTTAGTACGCCCTACAAATTTTAAACATATGGGGCTTTTCCCGGAACAGGCGGTCAACTGGGATTGGATGGCAGATAAAATTATCCAGGCTGGCAGACCAGTTTCAGTCCTGAACCTGTTCGCCTATACGGGAGGGGCTACCCTTGCCTGCGCTGCTGCCGGTGCCAATGTCTGCCATGTGGATGCTTCCAAAGGAATGACCGCTTGGGCAAGGGAAAACGCCAAACGTTCCGGTTTGGACAGTAAGCCTATCCGGTGGATTGTAGATGACTGCCGCAAATTTGTAGAACGGGAAATCCGCAGGGGGAACCGTTATGACGCGGTGATCATGGATCCGCCTTCCTATGGGCGGGGGCCGGGCGGGGAAGTTTGGAAACTGGAAGACCAGATTTTTGATTTGGTGAATCTTTGCGCCGGGGTTTTAAAAGAAAAGCCGCTGTTTTTCCTGCTTAATTCTTATACAACGGGGCTTCCGCCAGCGGTTATGGAGTATTTGCTGGGAGTAACGGTGGGAAAGCAGTTCCAGGGTGCGGTTTCGTCCGGGGAAATCGGGCTGACGGTACAGGACAGCGGGAAAATCCTCCCCTGCGGCAGTACGGCTATTTGGGAGGATTCCTCTGCCGGCTGACAAAAATTCCCAAGCGATTTTTCACGACATTCACCGAAAACCATAAAAAGGAATGAACGTAAAAAATGCAGACAAATCCTATTATTCAAGCTTCCCATGTGTCTTTTGCCTATTACGATGCGGAAACGGAGCAGAAAGCTGCCCCTGTGCTGCAAGACCTGACGTTAAACATCCAGCGCGGGGAAATGGTGGCTTTGCTGGGGCATAACGGCTGCGGGAAATCAACCATTGCAAAACATTTTAATGCTATCCTTGTACCGGATTCCGGGGAGGTTCTGGTTGACGGGATCAACACAAAGGATGAATCCCGGCTTTATGATATCCGCCAGAGGGTAGGAATGGTTTTTCAGAACCCGGATAACCAGATTGTAGCGACGATTGTAGAGGAAGATGTTGCTTTTGCACTGGAAAATATCGGCGTGGAACCTTCTGAAATCCGCCGGAGGGTGGACGATGCTTTAAAAGCAGTTGGAATGTATGAATTCCGGGAACATTCCCCTCACCAGCTTTCGGGCGGGCAGAAACAGCGGGTTGCCATAGCGGGAATTATTGCTATGAGGCCGGATGTGATTGTTTTGGACGAGCCGACCGCTATGTTAGACCCAAGGGGCAGGCGGGAGGTAATTGCCACAGTCCGAAAGCTTAACCAGGATTTTGGAATTACAGTGGTATTGATTACCCACTATATGGATGAGGCTGTGCAATGCGACCGCGTTGTAGTGATGGAGAAGGGGAAAATACTTCTGGACGACCTGCCGAAAAAGGTTTTTTCCCATGTCTCTGTGCTGAAAGGCGTTGGGCTTGATGTCCCGCAGGTTACAGAATTGTTTGACGGGTTGGCAAAAAGTGGGCTGAATCTTCCCCATGACGTTATCAGCGAGCGGGAATGTGCCAATGAGTTGGCAAAACTTTTGGACAGCGCTGGAGTCCATGCAGGTATGTAAGTTTAGAAAGTTAATTTGCGGGGGAAAGCTCAGATGAGTACAAGCTGGGGCGGATTAAAAAGGTTTGAAGAGTCCAGAGG